>DAOVHV010000024.1 GCA_030671645.1 bacterium
GCGAACGGTTTGCCTTTCTCAGCCATACTTGAGCAAAGCTCTATGACAGGATTATGCCTAGTCTGCACCCAACTTGGACGCCTTGCAAAGCAGCTCGGCCCTCTCCATGATCTTATCGAATCCACTTGGTGTGAGGGAGAACGTGGCGTGTTACGCCGACTGCTATAAGATGTTGCGAAGCGGACGGATCAGAATATGCGGTTGTCGCTCGAACGAGGTTGAAGGAGGCGGGATGTATCGGAGTTCAGTGCGAAAATTCATCCAAGGTGTGTTGAGCTTGCTCGATGAAGGGCGAGATCTCAGCTTCGAGCAAATCACAGAGATGCAGGATTACACGATCGACGACATATTGGCCAAGCTGCGCGTGGACAAGGCACAGGAAATCCGTGCCGGCATGCCGACAGAGGATTGGGAGGAAATCATGGCGTATATCGGACGATTCACCACCGCCCATGGCCCTCAATCCCTCCATTTCTACGATTCCGCCATCGAGAACAGCTTCCTGTGCTGGTTGGCGGCCATTGGCGTGGAGATGTTGTCCGACGTGTAATCTGTTAGGTGTTGGTGAAAGTTCTCGGAGAGTTCCTCAATCCATCCTGTGTGCTTCGAAGGTTCGATTCAATTCAGACAGCTGTCCGGCAATGTCTTTCGCGGTACAAGATAATGGAGCCAACTGGTCCGAGGAGGCAGATACGTGGTTAAGGAGAACGAGCGCCGCAGCTTTACACAATTAGTAGAGAATGCACGGAACGGCATTTATCAATGCGACAAAGAAGGCGGTTTTCTTTCCGTCAATCCCGCAATGGCTCGCATGCTCGGCTATGACTCTTCCGAGGAACTTCGCAAGGAGCAGCTCCATGCGCTTCTGGCTTCGGCCAAGGACGCGGAAATGGTCACGCACGGGCTGAGAGAGAAGAAACATCTCGAGAGCATGGAAGTGACGCTCAAGGGCAAAGACTGTCCCATGGTTCACGCCATTCTCAACGCTCGATGGGTTCAGGGAGAGAATGGCACGGACTCGTATCACGAAGGCATCTTGACCGATATCTCTCATCTCAAGCGGCAAGAAACACAATTGCTTCACCTAGCCACGCACGATCCCTTGACCGGATTGCACAACCGCCGCGAATTCAATGCCATTCTCGAACGCCACTTGTCCCGAGTGCGACGCTATGGAAACTCGGGCGCTCTGTTGTGGATGGATCTCGACGGCTTCAAGGAGATCAACGATGGTCTCGGGCATAAGACAGGCGACGAGTTGCTTGCCAGTCTTGCCCACCGCATGCGGGCCACCGTTCGCGATTCCGACGTTCTAGCTCGATTAGGCGGCGATGAATTCGCCGTGCTTTACCCCAATGTGGACGAGGCGCAAGTCCAGATGGCGGCCGGCCGGCTGCTTGATGCGATTCGAAAGCATACAGCTGTAATCGGGGGGCAGCTGCTACGCTCGACTTCCAGCATGGGCATCGTGTTGTTTCCTGAACATGGAAACTCGGCTTCGGAATTGTTGATGAAGGCTGACATAGCCATGTACCGAGCCAAAGCCGCGGGCCGCAATCGAATCGTTATGTACTCACCCGACGATGAGAAAGCGGAAAGCCCGGGAACGCGCATCGACTGGCTCCGCATTATTCGCGAGGCATTGGAAAACGACAACTTCGTGCTGTATGCACAGCCGATCCTGGACCTTAGAACCAATCGCACAGTTCAGTATGAGATCCTGCTACGGTTGCAAGATCACGCCGGCAAGATCATTCCTCCCGGCGCATTCTTGGATGTAGCCGAGCAATTCGGCTTGTCTGGGGACATCGACCGCTGGGTGTTGAGCAAGGTGATGGCCGTACTCAGCGATGCGTCGTTGGACGAGGATTTGTCTTTTGCCGTCAACCTTTCTCCGCGGTCGTTATCCGATCCGGAAGTCTTGTCCTTGGTTTGTGAGAATGAATTCCTCGCCGTCATCGGACCCGTTCGATTGGTCCTGGAGATCACGGAAACAGCCGCCATCTATAACATCCACGTCGCCAAGGAGTTCTTACGAACGTTGCGAATGCAAGGCTACAAGTTCGCGTTGGACGATTTCGGCATGGGATTCTCGTCGTTCTATCAGTTGAAGAACTTGGACGTCGACTATCTGAAGATCGACGGCAGTTTCGTCCGCAACATCAGCAACGATCCGGTGGACAAGCATTTGGTGACGGCGATGGTTCAACTCGCCAAAAGCCTGGGGAAGCAGACGATTGCCGAGTTCGTCGAGGACGAAGAGACGTTGGACATCCTTCGTACCATCGGGGTGGACTGCGCCCAGGGATTCCATATCGGCCGGCCGCGACCACTGGACGATGTATTGGAAGAGATCCGCGGATAGCTCGATCGTTCGCGCTCGCCCATTCTTGATGGACCAAATTCTGTCAAATTGAGCCGTTTGAAGAGATTCCGAGATCGTGAATCAGCAACAGGTGCGCGATGGACGATTCGAATTAGCTAGTAAGTCCTACCGTACGAAGGCTTCGCTTGTCTGATCCCAGAGAAGAGGTGGCAGCAGTTGCACTTGAAGTTCCGGCCCCTAGGTTGCTGGATCATGTCCGCGGAC
This sequence comes from bacterium, assembly GCA_030671645.1. Classification (GTDB taxonomy): domain Bacteria; phylum Bipolaricaulota; class Bipolaricaulia; order UBA7950; family UBA9294; genus SPBW01. The sequence goes on from DAOVHV010000024.1 coordinate 2,591, forward strand.
ACATCGAAATCGATCATGTCGTTCGCTTATACATTCTGGAAATCAATGAGTCCGCTGACGTGCGGCTGAAGAGCCATGGAGGAGAGTACTTCGCGCTTTTCAGCCACCCTCAAATCCTTGCTCAGGGTCTGAATGGTATCTTTGAGATCAGCATCGACTATCGCTTGCTGCCGGGATCGGACGGCGAGTTCACTTCAGGGGCACCCCGAGAGGTCGTCCATACGATCATGCCGGACTAGGACGCCTGGCTCTTGCCTCATAGATCGTCAATGGTCATGTAGACAGCCCCAGTAGGGAACCGGTCGAATATCTGGACGGCAAGTAAGCGAGTGTGCTAAGGTGAGCCAATGAAGAACCGTTCACGCTGGATCTTATGGGGGATTCTTGGCGCTGTCGCGATTCTGGCAGCTGTGTTGATCGTCGTACTGTGGGTGCCAAGTCTCTCAAGAGTGCCTGATGACGCGGTTCTTGTTCCACGGGATGTGCCTTCGCTTCAAGAGGCGCTGGATCGTGTGTCTCCTGGGGCGACGATTGTCATTCAAGCATCAGCCGGACCGATTCAGGGACCGATCCTGATTACGGTCCCCGATATTACGCTGATTTCATCGGGCGGCAGAGTAAGTATAGACAGCGTTGGCAATGAGCCGGCTCTGACGATTCGAGCCGACGGCGTGATCGTTCGGGGCCTCGACATCACTTCGGAGAGCATCGGGCTCCAAATCGATGCCTCGGAGTGTACGATCGAAGATCTTCACATCGAATCCGTGCCCATTGGAATCCAGCTAAACCATGCGTCCCGTTGTGTTCTCAAATCGGTTGATGTAAACGCGGGACGGATCGGCCTCGAGTTGATTGACTCCAGCGGCGTGTTTGTCGATGACCTGACCGTCGTTGGAGCGTCTGAATACGGTGTGCGGTTGCTCGGCTCCAGGAGCAATTCGCTGAGGAACCTCAATCTCTCGGAGAACGCTGTCGGCATTTCGATCGAACAAGCATCTACGGACAACGTTATTGAAGCAAGCGACATCAAGTTCAGTTCCATTGCAGGCATCGAGATTCGCAGCTCGAACGACAATTCACTACTTGGCAACACATTGGATTCTGTTCGGATCGGGATCATGATCGAGAGAGTAACTGGAACTGATATCCGTGGTTGCGAAGTACGTAAGCCGACCGTGTCGGGCATTTTTCTACAACAGGCGGTACAGAATCGCATCGTAGAGAATCGGATCGATGGAAGCCAAGGGACAGGAATTCAACTCACGCAGAGCGCTGAGAACACCCTGTTCTATAACGATATGTCCGATTGTCGCGCGGGTGGGATTCAGCTGATCAGCAGCGGCAAGAACCTGATCATGGGGAACGAGATTGCCAACTGTTCGATTGGGATCCAAATCACGCGATCCAATGACACTCGCATCCTGAGGAACCGCGTCTCTAGTTCCGAGTTGTGCAGCTTCTTCGTCTCGTTGGGGAGTTCCAATCGCCTGCTGGACAATGTTTCGATCGGTGGATCCTATGGCATGATCCTGAATGAATCAGGTGGCAATACGCTTCTTCGCAATACGTTGAACGGAGCCAATCGTGCCGGATTCTTCTTGGTCCGTACCCTCGGAGAGAATCACGTGGCCGAGAACGACGTGCGCGCGTGTACATGGGGTCTCGTGCTGGCTGCATCGACGCGGGACCGTATCACCTACAACCGGTTTACGGATAATGAAATCGGTGTGCTGGCAACCCAATTGGGCGGCGGGACTCGGATTGAAGGCAACACTCTTGCTGGAAACGAAATCGGCTTTAAACAACAGACGAACCTTGCGGGGCTGGAAAGCGACTTGGACGCATTCGGGATCGTGCTCCCTGAGAGTACCGAGAGCGCACTCCCCATACTGAGCAACAACGTGTTCAAGGACAACGCCGATTACGATATTCAGAACGAAAGCACGATCCGTCTTCTGCTGGCGGCCGGCAATTGGTGGGGAGCAGCGAGTATCAGGGCGCCCCTCAATGCCGTTGTGTCGAATGGCGTGTCCTTAGAGCAGTCGGCTTGGAAAGGAACGATTGCGGTTGGAACCGGATCGGACGATGTTCGCGTTCTGTTGGGACGTATCCTTCAGCTGACTCTTGCTGAGGAAGGCTTCCGTGTTATCGACCTGGTGGGCATGGGCCATCAGGAACGCGTGCAACAGGCGCTTCTCGATGCCGATGTTGATCTCATCTGGTGGAGCGGAGCAGCATTCGAAGCCCAAGCTCCAATGGAAGGAAGCTCTTCTGTGGTCCTTCCTACGCCTGCTCGCGAGGGATGGCGCATCATCGTCTCGGCGCGACTTGCGGAAGGATTGACTGAGTTGACCGTTTCCGAACTCGCGGATTGGTACAACGAAACCGGCGAACGCTTACGCTACACAGCCACTACAACGTTTGGGGACGAATCGTTCGAAGCCTTCCTGGCCGCTTATGAATTGGATGAATCTGTTCGGTCGTTTGTACAAGCGGAGAAATTGGTGGAGGTCGAAGCCCTGCTGAAATTCGGAGCCGTCGATGTGGTTATCGTGAGAAGCCTGGAAGAAACCCTGACACTATCAGGGTTTTCAGCGATCGAAGACGACCTTCTGGTTCTTGGACAGGATCCGATATCAATGATCGTTCAGCAATCAATTTCGACGAAATACCCTGAAGTCAACGATATCCTGAAGACGATGGGAGAACGGTTGACCAGTGAGGTGTTGCACGATTTGGTGAGTCGCATCCGATTGCTGCATATGGAACCGAAAGATGTTGCCCGGGAATTTCTTCGGCAGTAACTGAGGCACTGGGAATGGAAAAGGAGATCTAGATGGATTCCAACAGCGAGATCAAGCACCAGCGGGATCAGCGACCCAGCTTGTTCATGCGTCTTCGATCCGGACTTCGGTATGGAACGAGCTTGCGTGGGAAGCTCGTTGTTCTGGTTTTGGCGATTACCCTTTTGGTTGTTGGATCGTTGTTCTGGTTTTCGTTGGCTTCACTACAAACTTCCATTGCCGCTATCTATGAATCTCGGGCGCGTAGCGTGGCGGCCGTGATCTCCAAATCCATTCAGGAGAAGGACTATATTCTGTACTACTCCGATGAACTCGATGCAGACATCGGGCGGCTGCTGGATCGATACGAAGCCGTCATGGGTATCACGGTCATCGGCATGAGCGCACGGGGATTCCTGATGGTGGCGAGCACCGACCCAACAATCGTCGGCATGCTGGCTACCGAGGAAGATCAAACCCGGTTTGAGTCGCTGAGCGGTGTCGAAGTCACGCGCGATCGAATCGGGAAAACGTCTTTCTTGCGCGCCTATAATCCCATCTTCGCAGGCGCCGATCTCATCGGAGTTGTCATTGTCGATATGTCTCTCGCTGAGCAGGCTCGGTACATTTCACGATTGTCGTGGCAGTATGGGACCGCTTCGATCGTCGGGTTCCTGTTGCTGGGCGCATTACTCTATGTGGCGCTTCTTTCGATCGTCACAAGACCCGTCGGCCGCATTGCCCAGGCGATGAGTGCGGTGGCGAAACGGAACTATGAGGTCGAAGTCTCGGTTCCCTTCCGCCGGATCCCAGGCACACGCCAGCGTGACGAGGTCAGCCAGCTGATCGATGGATTCAACCTGATGACGAAGGTGATTTATTCTCACGAGCAAGAGCTGTTGAAACTTGTCGTGCTGGATGAGCTGACGGGAACCTACACATTGGATCATCTACGGGCGGAGTTGGAACGCGAGTTGCACAAAACGCGGCGATACAAACATCCGACGTCGCTATTGCTCATTGAATTGGTGGGACTTGAGGCACGAACCCCCGGAGAAATCGATGATGTATTGGTCCGAACATCGAGTTTCTTGGTCAGTAACTTGCGAAACGTCGATGTGCTTTTCCGAATCGGAGAATTGCGGTTCGCATCCTTGTTGCCGGAAACGCCTCCAGATGGCGCGGCCGTTGCCGCCGAGCGGCTGAAGGCCCTGGTGCCTGATGTCACCAGCCAATACGAATTCGCGCTCGATCTTGTCATCGCACACAAAGGATGGGGAGAAGACGGTGCTCCTACGATTGACGAGGTCATTGATCTGATTTCCGGGTCGTTCGCCGCACTGCGTGAATGAGACGAAACCTGTGGGAGCTTTGTACGATCCTGGTGCTCGTGCTCGGAACTGCCGTTCTGAGTACAGGGCAGACACCATTGAGTGATTGGATCTCCCAGATCGACATCCCGGCCTTGAACCCGTTCCAGGTGTCGTTTCGATTGACCAATGGCGGCGCAACGGCGCTTGGCAATGTTAGTGGCCGAGCCACCCTATCGGACCAGCTTGGACAAACGATCGAAGTCTTGGCCATTGAGTCCTTTTCAGTTCCACCGGGTGGCAACAGAACCGTCTCAACAGCAAGCCGTTGGGATTTCCAACAAACGGGTGTCTATTTGATGGAGATTGTTTTGGATCTGGACAATGGCGTACTGATCTCCAATTCCTTGGCCTTTCGAATCCTTCCTGTGCAGCTGCCGCTGGCGCCGCCAATCTCCGCATTTGGGGAAGGTCTGAAAACCTTGTATCAGCAGCCTGTGAATTGGGGAATCCTGCGAATCTCGGCGCCTGATGCGTGGACGATCACGCATGGAAGAAGTGACGTCGTCGTAGCCGTCATCGATACCGGGATCGACACGTCGATCCCTCAGCTTGAAGCAAGCCTGTGGGTGAATCCGGGAGAGATTCCGCACAATGGGGTCGACGACGATGGCAACGGTTATACGGACGACATCCATGGATGGGATTTCCGCGACGGAGACAATAGCTCGTTGATTGGAACCAATCTGCATTGGCACGGAACCTTCGTGGCTGGAATCATCGCGGCCCAACCGGGCGAATTGCCCATTGTCGGGGTGGCACCAGGGGTTCGAATCATGGATGTTCGCTTCTTGGACTCCAACAATCAATTTTCGTCGCGGGATTGGAACCTGTTTGCCGAAGCCATCGATTATGCGGTAGACAACGGAGCTGACATTATCAACATGAGCATCTTTGCCAACTCTCGCCCGCCCGCCACTCTGGAAAACGCGATTCGCCGAGCCGTTCAATCGGGAGTCGTAATCATCGGCATTGCCGGCAATACCGATAATAATGCTGGCAGCATGAACCAGACGGTTGTGCTCTACCCGGGCAAATACAACGATGTTTACGCGGTATCTGCAACCACGGAAAACGACCTTCTTGCCAGCTTCAGCAGATGGGGACCGGAAGTGTCCTTCTGCGCTCCCGGCGAAGGGATTACATCGTTTCTACCCGGCGGGCAAACGGCCACTCGTTCAGGTACCTCTTTTGCCGCTCCCCACGTGACCGGCACGCTGGCGTTGATCCTTTCAGCCGTGCCTTCACTGTCGCCGGCGCAGGCCATAGAGGTTCTTATGGGATCGTTGATTGATCTAGGGGCGCGAGGTTTTGACTCGTCGTTCGGACAAGGGCTGATCGATGCGTTCGAGGCGGTTAACGACTGACGAATGCGTTGGAACCGATGGCATTCGGGACAAAGGAAGCATGAATCGTACGCCAATTGGTTCTTGATCGATCCCAGCATCGCCCGCATACTGGCAACGAACGATGAGAGGTGGGGGGATGAGACAGTTAGTGGTGCTTGTTGGGATGCCGGGTTCGGGGAAAACATCATTTCATCATAAGAAATCAGATTGGGTCGTCGTTTCCAAGGATGTGATTCGTCAATCCATGTTCGGCCGCAGTTTCGAACCGGAATTCGAAGATGCCGTCGACCGGATTTTTGCGGCTGCGTTGATCGAGACGGCAGAATCATCGGCAGAAGTCGTATGTGTCGATGATCTTAATCTGCTGCGAAAGGAACGCCGATCATATGTTGAGCTGGGACAGTTGACGGAGAGAGAAACCGTCGCTGTCGTCATGCCCTACGACCCGATTGACGAACTTTTCCAGTTGGTTCAGTTTCAACTGGAAGAGCTGAAGAAGAGCTCACCGAAGATGAGAGTTGCAAACTTCCCCAGGGACCGATTCGATGCCATGCTTCGTTGCTATGAAGCCGTGCAGCCTGAGGAAGGATTCAGTCGAATCATGCGCGAAGAGAAACTCCCGATGGTGAGCGGAATTACGAAACCTAAGATAACCATCCGCAGAGTGAGAACAAAGCGAGAGGAAAAGCAAAATCCGATTCCTCTGTTTGCGGCATAGACCGCGGCCATCACTTGTTGATGACCACGGTCTTCCAGCTCTTGAGATAGAATCTACGCAATCCCAAGCAGCGTATCGATACGGGCCCGGTCGAACCCGATAATGAGTTCTCCGTCGATGTCAATGACGGGAACACCGGATTGACCGCTTTTCTCCACCATCTCACGTGCGCGATTCATGTCCGCAGAAACATCGACATCCTCGAACGAGATCCCGTTGTTTTGCAGATGCTCCTTGGCAATCTGGCACCACGAGCACGTGGGCGTGCTGTAAATCGTTACGGTGTGTTCCATGTTTGCTTACCCTCCTCAGTAATCAGGCGAACAAGTTCTGCGACGCCTTTCTGCAATCGATAGCAATTTCGAGTCCCCTGGCGTTCCTTTTGGAGAACTCCGGCTTGCTCGAGTTTCGTCAAGTGATAGGAGACGGCCGGCTGACTCAGGTTGAGCTGCGACAGGATCTCCTGACACTGAACGGTCCGATGGGCGAGCAATTCCACGATCTGCAAACGTGGCTCGCTTGCCAAGGCGGAAAACACTGTGGTCCAAGCTAACCTTCGTGCTCGTTCGTCCATGAATTGCTCCCTCGCTTTACTCTTTGCTCGTCGAATGGTAAAGTATGAGAATCGGATTGTCAAACATTTAAATATTTGGATAAGTAAAAGGAGACAGACGATGGGAACAACGATCGTGCAATACAGCGGCGGAATGGCATTTGTGGGCAAGGTCGCCAGTGGACATGACGTACACATGGATGCGGGCGAAAACGTTGGCGGGGCCGATTCCGCGCCGCGCCCGGTGGAAGTCCTCCTTAGTTCACTGGGCGGATGCAGAGGAATGGACGTTGTTTCGGTTCTTCGCAAGATGAAGACGGAACCGAAGTCTCCCCGGATCGAGATCCAGGATGAGCGAGCCACCGAATA
>DAOVHV010000190.1 GCA_030671645.1 bacterium
CACCTGGATGGCAGTCCACAGACGGCTGCGCACCATCGCTTCAAAAAAGCGTGGCGCTTCAGGCACTTGCCATTCCAATTTCTCAATCGTGCCGTCACTGGCCCTGAGAACGATGTTCCCGTGTCCTTCAACCCGCGTAATGTGGTCAATGCTAATGTCAATTGTCCTACTCATGGCGTATACTCCTGCTTGCTGCCGAATAGTAGCATCCGGCCTCTCAAATCGGCAATCGTTTTCCCGTATTGTGTCATGATGGCCTTTGCCGCGTTCACGTTGGGATTGTCAACATACCCACGGCAGCCGAAGCACCAGAAACCACCGGATGGGCACTTAGCTTCGCATCCCGCTCGAGTTATCGGCCCCAGGCAAATCTCGCCGAACTCGTAGCGACACGGATTGCCCTGCATCTTGCATTCCACACAGACAGGATACGTCGGAATGACCGGCTTCTTGCCCATCAGCAAGCAGCGAACGATATAGGCGAACTCCTTGTTGTTGATGGGACAGCCGTGTACCTTGTAGTCAACCTTGACAACCTCATCCAACGACTTGGTTAGCGCCGTGTCAAGATGAGCCATGTCCGCAGCATCGCCATACACGCAGTGCTTCACATCACTGATGTCAAATCTGTTCTTTAGTTTGTTCACGCCGCCAGTCGTCGCACAGGCACCGAGTGCAACCAGAACATTAGCGTGCGTGCGGATTTCCTTCAGCCGTTCTTCGTCCTCAGGACGAGTGATTGAGCCTTCGACTATTGCTATGTCGTATTCATCACTTTGATCAGACATCGCCTCGCGCCATTCAACAGGGTTCACCGCGGAGATAAGATCAAGCAGTTCCTCCTCCAAATTCACGATCTGCAGTTGACACCCTTCGCAACAGGCGAAATCGAAGATGGCTACTCTTGGCTTGCTCATTGAATGGCCTCCGGCACCTCTGCCAGATCGGCAAATCTGAATACGGGGCCGTCCTGACAGACGTAAAGCGAGTTAATCTGACAATGGCCACACTTGCCTACGCCACACTTCATGTGGCGTTCCAGCGATACATAGATGTTCTTGTCGACCATTCCCATCTTATAGAGGGACATGATCGCGAACTTATACATGACTGGAGGGCCGCAAATGATCGCCACAGTCTTCCTGGGATCCACCGACATATCCGTCATCAGCGTGGTGATGACACCTACGTGCCCCGTCCACTCTTCATCGCCGCGGTCCACGGTCTCCATGTAGGTCATATTCCCCTTCGATGTCCACGCTTCGACCTCGTCGACGAAGAGCCGTTCCGCCGGGCTTTTCGTGCCAGAAAGAATCGTGACATCCCCATAATCCGCGCGGTGATGCAAGACGTAATTGATTGCCGAACGGACCGGCACCAGTCCCAAACCGCCGCAAACGAAGACGATGTCCTTCCCTTTCATCTCACCGTCCACAGGGAAGTGCGTCCCGAAGGGGCCACGGATTCCCACCTTATCGCCTGGTTTGAGGCCATGCATGGCACGCGTGACGTTGCCCGCGTTACGCACGACCATCTGGAAGGAGCCATTCTGAGTTGGTGATGATGAGATGGAGATCGGCGCTTCGCCAATTCCGAAGACGGAGACCTCCGCAAACTGACCGGGGAGATGCCCCAATTCCTCGCCGGAATCGAGTTTGAGCTCAAAGAAGCGCTCCAGTGCCGTCATCGGTTCTGATCTCACCACCGTTGCCATTTCGGGTCGATAGATATCGTCCTGACGCGCGTACGTGTTTTCCATCACTTGTCCTCCGCCAGCCGGTTGAAGACTTCGACCGGATTCGCAATATTGGCCACACAGGCTGTAATGCACCGTCCGCAACCCACGCAGGCAATCTGCCCTCCGATTTTCGGAGGCACGTACTTGCCTTTCCTGTAATAGCGGTGGCGATAGCGATCAACCGTATCCTTTCGGAAATTAAGATTTCCGGCCACCGTCGCAAAATCGGCAAGCATGCAACCGTCCCACACCCGGACACGCTCTCCGCTTGAGAGGTCCCAGTTCACTTCATCGCGGACGTCGAAACAATAGCAGGTAGGGCATACAAGATTGCACGATCCGCAGGAGAAGCAAAGATTGGCCTTTTCTTCCCATAGCGGATGGTCATGCGCATCTTCCAGCAGTTCCGGCCACTTGAATGGTTCCGCTATCAGTTCATGCTTCCGCAGTCGCTGTTTATTGTAGTCCCAAACCAGTCTACGCTGTTCAAGCCAGCTCTCACTGGCATCCGGCGCGTCGGCGAGACCGGCCATCAGAGCCTCGCCTTTCCCCGTCTTCGCATCAACGATGTAGTCATCGCCAATCTTGGTGAGAAGAACATCATATCCGTCTTCGAGGTAAGACGTACCCATATAACCTGCGAACACATCCGGTGACACCTTTTGAACGTCTACAACGACGATGGTCGCATTCTCCCTCCTTGTCATGTAGTGAACGTCACGATTTCC
>DAOVHV010000075.1 GCA_030671645.1 bacterium
AAGGTCGATCCGCCGATGAACTCGCGCAGGATCGAATTGGACGGGATTTTGTCAGCCGGCAGCGGCTCGAACCATCGCAGTAAGGACAACAAACGATCGGCTTCCACGCGCATGGATGGATCCCGGATCTGCAGAAGGTGCGACTCCACGAACGGTTTCAGCACCGCCAATTCGTAGCTCAAGGCCGAATTGAACATCACATCGGCTTCTTCTTGATACGGGAAGATGTAGTTCTTCTCACCCCGCCGCACGTTGTCCCACATCTTGAGCGTGTCTTCGGCCGGATAGCCGCGGAATACGGCGTCGCGCACGATGCGGCGAATGAGTCGTGTATCGGTGGTGGAAACACGGTTGTGAGCGTCCAAATTCAGCTGCGTCAGTGCTGAGACGAAGATACGCACGCCGATATCGGTCGGCGCCCCCCCCAGGATGTCGGGATTGAGCCCGTGAATGCCTTCAACCAGCAGAATCTGCCCTGGGGCCAGCTGAATGGTCGGACCGGCCTCTCGTTCGCCTGTGAGGAAGTTGAAGTGCGGCAACGTCACGGCTTCCCCTCCCACTAGCCGGTGCAGATGATCCTGTAGCAAGGGAATGTCCATGGCGCTGGGCGCATCCAGGTCGATGTCGTCGCCGTATTTCTCCAGCATGAGGGATCGCGGGTTGAAGTATTCGTCCATGCCCAATGGATACAGCTGCAGGCCTGAGGCCAACAACTGAATGGCCAACCGCTTGGCGAACGTCGTCTTGCCAGACGACGACGGCCCGGCCACAAAGATCAGGCGAGCACCCTTTGCGTGCTTCCGCTTCAACGTAGAGGCAATCTCAGCAATGCGCTTCTCATGCAGGGCCTCGGAGATGAGGATGATCTGGTCGATGCGTTCCGAGCGAATGGCCTGATTGAGAGACCCGACATCGCGGACCCCGATCAGCTTGAGCCATTGCCCGTATTCGTCAAAGATCCTTCGCAATGCTCTGAATTTCACGTTGGGAACGAGTCGGGTGGAATCCTCTCTTCTGGGAAACCGCAGCACGAACCCGCCTTCGCACGGTTCGATACCGAACGTCTTGAGCACACAGGTGGAGGACACCATGTAGCCGTGGAAATAGTCGGCCATGCCGTTGAGCTCGTAGAGGTGATAGTGGCTTTCGGTTAACGATGCCACCAGCTGTTCTTTATCGAAATCGCCATGCCGCCGAAAAACTTCCTTCGCTTCTTCCATGGTCACGCGTTTGCGCAGGATAGGCAGGTCTGCAGCCACCAACTCCTTCATGCGGGTCTTGATCGTCTTCAGCTCGTCGTTGCTGAACGGTTCGTGTTCCTTGAGATGGCAGACATAGCCGCCGTAAGGCACCGAATAATCAATGTGGACACGGACATCCGGGAACAACTCGCGCACCACGATGACGAGCAAGAACGATAGGCTGCGTGCGTAGATGCGGGCACCGTCGGAGTCGGAGAGGAAGACCGGTTGAACATCTACATCCCACAACACAGGTCGCGAAGACTCCACCAGTTTTCCATCGATGACGGCGGCGACCGGTTGGTTGTCGGGATCGTAGGCGACGCGAAAAACCCGCATCAAGGGTGCTCCGCGTTCGAACTCGAACACCCGCTCGTCGGGAAGCTGAATCTGGACGGTCGGGCGCAATGCGGCCTGCCGCACCCCGGAACCCTCACTCCTCAAATCATCTCTGTTAGTCGACTGCTTGTTCGATTGATCCATATCCTATTCCTTCAATCTTGCCGTCACCCGTTTCCGCAAGTACTCCACGGTCGTATCCAGATCGGATAACACATGATCCGGTGAAGATGTCAACTCGCCGGAACCGCGCAGCCGCGAGGCTGCCACGCCATAAACAGCGGCCTCGGTCATCCATGATGCTGGAATTTCGTCGGCCAACTCTCGATCCATCATCGTGGCCCAGGCCATCGTCCAGGCACGCACAACATTGGCAATATCGTATCCTCCTCCACCAAGCGCAATCCAGGGTAGATCGAGCGATCGGAACGCCTTGAGACAGCGTTCGAAGCCCGTCAGGGACAGCCGTAGATTGGCCACCACATCGCCGAGCACGGCGTCTGAACCCAATTGGGTTACCAACACGTCGGGGTGATAGGCTTTCAGCAGCGGAAGGATGATGGCGTCGAATGCTCGTTCGTAGGCATCGTCCCCCGCTCCGGGGGCCAGCGGAATGTTGACGGCATAACCGGCTCCCTCTCCCTCCCCGATCTCGTTGACAAACCCACTCCCCGGAAAAATCGTCCGCCCCGATTGATGGATGGAGATCGTCAAGACATCGGAGTTCCCGTAGAACGCGTGTTCGACGCCGTCGCCATGATGGGCATCGATGTCCACATACGCCACTCGCTTCCCTGCATTCGTGAGTGCTTGGATAGCCAGGACGGCATCGTTAATGTGGCAAAAGCCGGACGCTCTCGACGGCATAGCGTGGTGCAGACCGCCGGACATGTTAAAGGCGCGAGTGGTGTTTCCGCTGAGGATCATTTCGGCACAAACGATCGATGCGCCGGCAACGGACATGGCCCAGTCATAAACACCGGGGAACACGGGATTATCGGAATTTCCAAGCCCGTAAGAGAAGACGTTGGCCGTCCACGTTCCTTCGCTGGCAAGGCGCAGGCGCTCCAAGTATCCCTGGGTATGGAATCCCAGCGCTTCGGAATCGCCGGCCATGCGCGGTTCCAATACCGTAACGTCGTCCGTTCCCGTCAACTTGTAGGCTTCGATCAAATTGTACGCCAGTCCGAGACGGTGGATCTTGAATGGATGATAAGCGCCAAAGTCGTATTGCAGCAGCGATCTCGGGTCAATCAAACAATGGTTCACTGGTCCTCGCTTTTGCCTCTTCCGGGTCTTTTCCAGGCCTCTTTCCGAAGAATCGGTTTCACGAATTAGGGAACGACCATAGCTCCGCCAGGTCGTCTTCGTCAAGGCCCCACGGATCGCAACCGAGGGCGAAGGCACCCTGGTCAACCGCCGTTTCAGCCAGCACAAACGTACAGTCGTCCCATTCGAATGCCGTGACCTCGCCTGAGCATTCCAAATCGGCTAGGGCGCGATTAGGGATGGCGACAAACGCCAGCACGTGATCGGGAGTACCGTCGTCATCGGTATCAACGAACGCCAGCTTGCACGGAATGCTCATCGCTCGTAGCAGGCTCACGAAGAGGATGGCGGTGTCTTCGCAATCGCCGTAGCCATCGGCCAACGTTTCCAGCGGATAGAAGGGATGCTCGGTCCCGGGAGGATCGGCTTGATAGCGGATGGCTCCCTGTACAAAAGCCAGCGCCTCGTGAATGAAATCGTCGTCATCCTGGCCGACGCGGTTCCAAAGCCCGATGGCGTAGTCCTTGATGGTGGGATCGTCCTGCGAATCGATGACGTAGTCGCCATACAGATAATTGTCTACGTGCGGAATGCGCTGGCGGCCTTTGTACGTCTGATAGAGATCGTAGGGAATGAGCAGTTCCCACACCCTCGGCTCGCCGTCGCGCTCCCATTCGAATCGACGCAGCATGTAGCCGTCGGGAATCGATCGTACGACGATAGAAACGGTTTTCGTGATCGCTTCTCCCTCGGGATCGATGACAGTGACGCGGGCTTGGTAACCTCCCTCGCTCCGATACGAATACGTGACCGTCGATCCGACCGCCGTCTCCCCGTCGCCGAAATCCCACTGAATCGTCAAGGCCTTGCCCTCAGGATCGAACGATTCCGAGGCATTGAAAACTACGTCCAACGGCGCGTAGCCTTCACGCGGCAGCACTTCGAGAACAAGGACAGGCGGGAGATTCGACACCGGGAATAGACACCCAGCCAGTCCGAGACAAAGCAAAAGGCCGACCGCTAACAGCATGTTTCTGAATCGGGAACCCTTATTCATCCTCATCGCCGGTCGATTGTAGATCCTTTAGGGACGCGACTCAATGTCGGAATCCGTTCCTGTTGTACATTCCGAGGATTTCACCCGTTGACCCAGGATTTCATCTATGCTACCATCGGACGCGCCAAGGGGGGCTTTAATGTATATGATCATTGTGGGGGCGGGCAGTATTGGCACCAGCTTGATCGATATCGCCGTCTACGAGAAGAACAACGTTGTGCTCATCGATGCGAATGCGGACCGCGCCCGAGAAGTCAGCACCAAATACGACATCACCGTGCTCAGCGGAAACGCCACCTCCGCGGATACCGTTCGCGAAGCGGGCGCCGACCGAGCCGATGCGCTGATCGTCACCACGTCCGATGACGCCGTGAACCTGATGGTGGTTTCCATCGCCGCCAGCTTGGACATCCCGTCCATCGTCTCGGTGGTCAACGAAACCGAGCACGCCGACTTTTTCCGCAGGTTGGGCGCTAACGTGATGGAGAACCCGGAAGATGTGGTGGCCCAACATCTGTACAACGCAGTCAAACAGCCCAATGTGCAGGACTTCGCCTTGCTTCCCCAGGGCGCTCAGATTTTCCGGCTTCAGATTACGGGAGAATCCCCTTTGGCTAATCGCTCCATTGCCGACAACATTCAACGAGGCACCATCCCCGAGTCCATTCGTGTGCTGGCCATCGCCCGCGAAGACGAAGACACGCAATCCATTGCCATGGGCGATTCCATTTTGGCTGAGGGCGACATCCTGACCCTGTTCTCGCTGCAACGGGTCAACGATGACGTGATCGAGAAACTGGTGGGATGAGCCCTTCGATTTTCCGCGTCAGACAAGATCTATTCATCATCCTGCGGGACCTGGGATTGCTGATTCCCGTGGTGGGCCTGATGGCCCTGCTTTCGATGATCATTCCGCTCGTGTTCGGCGAATCCTTCGTGCTTGCCCCGTTGGCGATTACGGCCGGAATATCATTTGCACTGGGGGCCTTGTTGTACTTCCCACTGCGCAAGGTGGCGGGGGATACCCAACTCAAGCACGGGTTGATCATCGCCGCGTTCGGATGGCTGTTGGTGGCCGCGTTGGGTTCCATGCCGTTCGTACTGACGGCGTTGATGATTGATCCGAGCGCATCCTCGGAAACGCTCCAATACTTCAAGGACCCGGCTAGCGCATTTTTCGAATCAATCTCCGGTTACACAGGCACAGGATTGACAATGACCGTTCGCGCCGATTTGCTGCCCAAGAGCCTCCAGTGGTGGCGTAGTTTCTCGGAATGGATCGGCGGCATGGGTGTGATCGTCCTTATGCTGGCGATTCTGGCCGGTCCGCGGCCGGGAGCGGCGGCGCACAGCCTGTATTACGCGGAAGCGCGCTCCGAGCGCATTCATCCCAGCATCAATTCAACCCTTCGCACGATGTGGTGGATCTTCCTGTTGTATACATTCATCAGCGTGGTGGCGCTGTGGGGCGCCGGTATGCCGATGTGGGAGTCCATCAATCATGCCATGACCGGCATCTCCACCGGCGGATTCACCGTGACCGCCAATTCGATCGCGTCGTACGACAGCGTAGCGATCGAGTTGGTGTTGATTCCCATCATGCTGCTGGGCGCCATCAGTTTCGCCGTTCACTACGAGATGATGCGCGGCAAAGGCAGAATCCTGTGGCATGACTTCCAGACCCGCTGGTTCTTGCTGATAGCCTTGATCGGCGTTGCGATGTTGACTCTAGAGAACCTAGGCGTCATCGGTGGATTTCAATCTCTACGCGAGTCAGCGTTCCAATTTGTGTCCTCGATCACGTGTACAGGGTTCCAAACCGCCAATTTGGGGACCTGGAGCCCGACCGGCAAGCTGTTGCTGGCAGCGGCCATGTGCATCGGCGGCGCCGCCGGGTCGACCGCAGGCGGGATCAAGAGTATGCGCATGGTCATTCTGATGAAGGGCGTGCAGTGGCGCTTCCGCAAGATCGTG
>DAOVHV010000092.1 GCA_030671645.1 bacterium
CGACCACCGGCTCAGTCGTTTGTGCAAATATCCCAAACAGTAGCAACGCACCCATGATGGTTCCGATCACTGCAATCTTTACCCAAAAATCGTTCACAACACTCACCCCTCTTGGTCAATAACACCCTGAACTCGAACCATCGTACCCGCGAAGTTGGGGAAATGAGGGTGGAACTTGACCTGTCCCAGCGTGAGCTGTGTCTGCAAGGAAAATGGCAGCGAATGGCTCGGAAGAGGCAAGAGCCAGCGAGAGGAGTCGAACCTCCGACCGATGGTTTACGAAACCATTGCTCTACCACTGAGCTACGCTGGCAGTACAATCGAGAGTATATCATGCGCGAAAACGCGTTCAACTGGAGGGAGAATGGACGGATTATCCATCGCGGCTTCGCTGGCGGAGATAGCCCCGCGGGTTATCGACAGCACCATCCGAACCATCTATCAGCCCGCCAAGGCGCAATTCGTCCTGCGCCTGTTCTCCGGTGAGGATCTCGAATTGGTCATCGATTTGCGCGAGGCCAGCGTTCACACAACGATACGCGATATCGAAAACCCGGCAACTCCCTCTTCGTTTGTCATGCTGCTTCGCAAGCACCTTCGTGGAGGAAGGATTACGGCATTGAGTCAATCGGGATGGGATCGTGTGGTTACTCTGGATATCACACGACGGGATGGAGCCGAGCAGCTTTCGTATCAGCTGATCGCGGAGTTGGTTGGAATGCGAGGGAATCTTCATCTGATTGAGGAGGGGGCCCTGGTGAGGTCCCTGCGATCGGATCATCGAAATTCGGTCGGTCATCCATACGTGCAACTGCCGCCTCAAGACAAGTGCGAACCGAGCGAGGTCACAGTACCTCTGCTTGAGAGGTGGCTTGCCGGTGAGGCTCCCACGGATGTCTTGCCCAGGAGAATCGAGGGGATGGGACGGCAAACGGCGGCGGATCTACTGGCTGAACCGATCGGCAATGACCTCGCCCTGGAGTTAAGCCTTCGTCTCAAAGAATTGCTGTCGTTTGTTGGCAGCCCGCGGCCGCATGTCACTGAGGACGAATCAAGAGCTACGTTCTATCCGCTCCCTCCTCCAGCAATCCCAGTCTTATCGTTCCAGGAAGCATCGGATCGAGTGACGCTTCGCTCGATACAGCGAAGCCAGCCGCCTAAGGATTCTCTGCTACAGGAATTGAAGCGAGCCATTCGGAAGAAGGAACGGACGATCGAGAAATTACTGGACTGGTTGGAAAACTCGGACCAGGCCGATGTTTGGCAATCGCAAGCCGACTTGTTGATGACGTTCCAATCAGATATTCCGAAAGGGAGAGACTCGGTCGCTCTGACAAATCCAATAGACGAAAGCAACGTGACGATCGCGTTGGATCCGTCGTTGTCAGCTGTAGAGAACGCGCAAAGCCTGTACAAGCGCGCCAAGCGCATCCGCCGGGGCCATCCGCACGTTCACGCTCGACTGAAACGATTGCGACACGACCTCAGTCTACTGCAGCGCGCTTTGGAAACGCGACAACGCGGCGAAGCGGTGGAATCAGAGATTCTTGAGCTCCTGCCGAACCGTAACAAGAAGCCCCCTCCACCCAAGAAGATACTTCCATTTCGACAATTCGAAGTGGCCGGATTCCATATCTGGTTGGGGAAGAGTGCCCGCCAGAATGATGCTCTGCTTAGAGCGGCCTCACCTAACGATATATGGATGCATACCAAGGACTATGCCGGCTCGCATGTCGTGATCCGGACACGCGGACAGGAGCGCATTCCCGATGCTGTTCTTCAATCGGCCGCTCGCTTGGCGGCCCTTCATTCCAAGGCCAAGTCCGAGCGGCGCGTTGAGGTTACCATGACGCAAGTGAAGAACGTCCGAAAACCCAAGGGAGCGCCTGCAGGACTGGTCAACGTGCGGGAGACGGATACACTGACGGTGGAGTTGACGGAAGGAGAGGCATGAACTTCGATTTGGTTCTAGACATCGCGTTATCCCTAATTGCTATCTTCACAGCCATTGTGTTGCACGAAGTGGCGCACGGATACATGGCATTGCGGTTAGGAGACCCAACTGCTCGTGATCTGGGGAGACTAACTCTGAACCCCCTGGCTCATATCGATCCGATTGGAACCATCTTGGTTCCTCTCACCTTAGCGGTTCTCAATGCTCTTGGGATTCTTAATGCTCCGCTGTTCGGATGGGCCAAGCCGGTGCCTATCAATCCGCGTAATTTCCGCAATCCCTTCCGCGGCATGTTGTTTGTCGCACTGGCCGGGCCGGGAACGAATATCGTCCTAGCTCTTGGTACGGCCCTCATCGGACGGCTTCTATTGCTCATGGTGCCGCAATCGCTCAACATGGCATCGCCCTCCTTCGGAATACACTTGCTGATTGCACTGTTCACCCTGCTACGGCATTTCGTCATCTACAATCTCTTCCTTGCCGTGTTCAATTTGATTCCTATCCCCCCGCTGGATGGCTCAAGGGTGCTGACCTACTTCCTGCCCACCGAGGGACGACGCATCATGCTCTCTCTGGAACGCTACGGCTTCCTCATTTTCGCTGTGTTGTTCTATCTGGGTGTATTCAACGGTGTGTTCAGTGTCGTTTGGGGATTGGGGCTACGACTGCTCGGGTATCGTTAGCTCGTTGTCATGTTCGCCTAGTCCCCAACTGCGTCATTGCTGTCTCCAATGGGGATTCGTATAATCCGCCCATCTACAGAATCTTGGGAGTTGCCGTTTACACATGAGTACCAAAGCCGATTATCAAATCACCGATCGGCAGGAGATCGAAGCAACCATTCAGGTTTCGATCCCCGTCGAAGGTGTTTCGCAACAAATTGACGCTGTGTACAAAGACTATGCTAGAGAAGTGAGCGTTCCCGGATTCCGAAAGGGACACGTTCCCCGCAGCTTTCTGGACAGCCGTTTCGGCCGCGAGGTTTTCCTGCAAGAGGCGAAGGAAGAATTGCAGCGCAAGCATTTGCCGATCGCGTTGACCGAGCTGGAGCTTCGCCCCGTTTCCACGCCCCAGCTGGAGATCGTGGCATTCGGTGAATCCGAGCCGCTCGTGTTCAGCGCTACCTTCGCCACCCTTCCCCAAGTTCAGTTGCCCGAATACAAAGGACTGGAAGTTTCCGTTCCTCCGTTGAAGGCTGTCTCTGATGACGATGTGAAGCAGGCGCTGGACGATGTTCAGCAGCAATTCGGAGTGCTGGGCGAGCTGGAAGGCACCGAAATTTCGGACGGGGATCTTGTTCGCGTGAAGGAAGGTGAAAAGGAATGGGACACACGTGCCATGAGCGACAATCCCATCACTCAGCCCCTGGTGGGTGCAACGGTCGGATCGACTGTTGAGATTAACGCCGAGCTTCCGAATGGCAAGCCACTGAAGACGAAGCTGGAAGTGGTCGGACTGCGACAGGTGATCCTCCCCGAGATCGACGACGACTTGGCCAAGGACGCCGGATACGACGATCTCGATGCACTGAAGAAGGACATCGAAGAGAAGATCGCCAAGCGGCGAGCTGACCTGCATCAGCAATGGGTTCACTCGGCGTTGCTGGAAACCCTGTTGGAGAAAGCGGACATCCCTCTTCCGGAAGCGTTTGTGAGCGATCTTGTCAACGAAGAATTGGCTCGATTGCGCGAATCGCTGGAAGGTTCCGAATCGAATCGGACGTTCTCTGAGTACCTCGAAGAGCGTGAGCAGACTGAGGAGGAGTTCAAAGATGAGATCAAAGCCTCGATTGAAGTGCGTATCCGGCGGGAACTCGTGCTTCAGCAGCTGGCTGTGGATCTAGGAATTGCCATTGACGACGAGCAACTTGCGGAGCTGGCCGAACAAGAAGCGGTCGAATACGATGAAGATCCGGTGCGCTTCACGGCGCGATTGAAGGCGGAAGACCGCTGGGACGGTTACAGGCTCAGCAAGACCAACGAACGAATCTTCGCCGCTCTGGCTGAGTCGGCGACTATCACGGAAAAGGAGGAGTCATGACGGCGCAGATACCGCTACCAATGGTAATTGAGGAAGAGAACGGCCAGAAAGTCTCATACGGCATCTACTCTCGGTTGCTGGAGGATCGAATCATCTTCCTGGGACACGCACTCGACGACAATGTCGCCAACGTCGTCATCGCTCAGATGCTCTTCCTGGCCGCCAAGGATCCGTCCAAAGACATGCGGTTGTACATCAACTCTCCGGGCGGACTGGTCACGGCCGGACTGGCGATTTACGATACCATGCGCTACGTGAAATGTGACGTGGCCACCATCTGCATCGGACAGGCGGCGAGTATGGCTGCTGTGCTGTTGGCCGCCGGCGCCGAGGGCAAGCGTTCGGCGTTGCCCAATTCGCGCATCCTTCTTCATCAAGTGCTGGGTGGGACGCAAGGACAGGCGTCCGACGTAAAGATACAAACGGAAGAACTTCTGCGGATCCGCGACTTGCTGGTGAAGATCCTTTCCGAGCATACCGGCAAGCCAAAGCGAACGATTCAGAAAGATACCGATCGCGACTATTACATGTCTGCCGAAGAAGCGATCGAATACGGGTTGATCGATCGGATCATCCCTCCGCGCGGGTAGCGGGAGTCTCCTTCATGGACTTCGTGCTCTTCATGGTGAAAAGCCGTTCCATGTTAGCAGGATGTTCCAATCCCGGAATGTTGTTGACACCCCGAGCTTCTCTGAATCTTTAGACAGTACTGTTGTCTCGACAGACTAGCCGCAGGATCGACACGTTGCGCATTGCTGGTGTACAGTCGGAGCATGCGTACCGGAACGAGCGATCTTCCTCTTCATCACGGCCGTGCTCCACGATGGCTCTTTCAGCGGATGACGCAGCTAGCCGGCTCGATTACGGAACTGATCGTGTTGGAGCATGGGGTCTCCGGACTGTTCAGTCGAATCTCCGACCCGTATTGGTTCCAATCGCTGGGGTGCGTGTTGGGCTTTGACTGGCATTCAAGCGGTGTGACCACCACCACGTGTGGAGCCATCAAAGAAGGCATCAAGGGGAAGGAAGAAGAATTGGGATTGTTCGTGGCCGGTGGGAAAGGAGCGGCATCCCGTAAAACGCCGATGGAGATCGAATCATGGGGAGA
>DAOVHV010000143.1 GCA_030671645.1 bacterium
GGAGATCCCGGGTAAGCGGATTATTCGTTCTGAAGCGTATTTCCCGAAACCGATTGCGGCCGAAGAAGCGGCGCTGCAACTTGAGGCGATCGACAAAGAGTTCTTGGTTTTTATCGACATTGAGGTGGATCAGATTGCAATCATCTATCGACGGCGAGATGGGAATTTTGGGCTGATCGAACCACGACGGTAGAGCAACGGGGGATGGGGTAGGGCGTGGTTAAGGTTTTATCGCTTTTCTCGGGTAGTTTGGCTAGTCGCGTAGCAACCAGGCTAGTTGAGCAACACCCGCAAGTAGAGAGTGTTCAACTGCTGCATTTTCGGTCGCCATTTTCGCGGGAATGCGAAGAAGTTCGACAACTCGTCAAAGCTGAGTGGCCTCGGGCCACGTTCCGGACGCAGTCCGTCAAGAAGGACTATCAAAATCTGATCGCATTGACGGACGAGCGAGAGTTCTCATTGTCGGGAAGCTGCCGAAGCTGTCAGTCTCTTTTGTTCTCCAAAGCAGCAAGGTATATGGAGCGCATCGGAGCCGACTGCTTGGTGACGGGCGGAATTTCTGGAAAACACGGACTCACATCGCAGGATTCGTTCGCCATCACGGCCAGGGAAGGCCTGACCGGCCGTGTTCTCAATCCCCTTCTCACGGAACGTCCGCTTAGGACCCCGAGCAGTTTGAATGCTTGGGCGGATGAGAAACGGCAGACGCGTAATCCAGATAGTGTCGACAATCTCGTACTACGTCTAGCGGACGAATTGGGCTTAATTCTGTCGGATCCGGCTGGATCGGACTGTCGATGCAAGCTGACAACTCCAGGATTCGGTGAGCGAGTAGCGGCGTTGTTCAAAGGAGAAGTGGTCACGCTGAACGCGCTTTGCTTGCTGGACTTCCCGATGTACTTCAAAGCAGATCCCGATCTTCAGATTGTCATGGCTTTCGATGAGAACGAGAAGCGTGAATTGCAGAATTATTTTCTTCCACAGGATCTGAGGATCTATCCAGCAACTCCACATGGCCCAATGACCCTGCTTCGAACGAACTGGACCACCAAAGGGGAAGCTGAGAAGAGCCGCATCATCGAGTTAGTGGCTCGACTTACTGCGACCTATGCGTGTATCAAAGGGGTGGCTACGATCCCCGTCTACTATCGGCTCGAATCCGAGGACGAACAACAGTTGTTGAACGTTGAGCCGTTTGGATCGATCGAAGAACTTGAGCAACGAGACGACCTGGAATTGATTCCCCTTGAGTTGTCGGCTCACCGCGTGTTCGTTGCTTGAAAACGCCCGTAACGAAGCTATACTTAACTCTTGGTCGTCAAGGTTGCAGGAAATTGACGATGAGTAGGAATACTGAGATGATTAGCCGGTGGAATCCCGTACAGGGAGAAGGGAAGGCTATGCCTTTCTATTATTATTGGATGAGAATGAAGTTGCGACTGCGTTCAGATTCTCCATCCTAGCAACGAGGGGATCCAAGTGCAATGCCTATTCTGCGGTGCCATCGAGGCGAAACACCTCTTGCCAAGGATCGCCATTGTCTATCACGCAAGCGAGTATCACTCAACGGGCTATCGCAGCAAGATTGGGACATGTAAGAATCGGGCGACACTGGAATCGACTGTCTGTGCTCCAGCAAAGGAGTAGAGGTGGAAGGCCAACTCAGCACGGGCTCTGGCGCGCGCTGTCGGTGGTGGCGGATCAGCGACTAATCATTCATGTCCTCCACCGCAAGAATGGAACAACCAAACGAGGTGAGAAGTGATCGCGGGTGACGATATCAAACGCATCAAACTTCAGCTTGCTCCCCCTTCAGTAATTCTCAATTGGTCCCACGGGGAGATCACGGAATCCGAAACGATCAACTATCGAACTCACCGCGCAGAACGTGGCGGGCTGTATGCCGAGGAGATCTTTGGGCCGGCCAACGACTACGAATGCGCATGTGGAAAGTACAAAGGGAAGAAATACGAAGGCATCACCTGCGAGAAATGCCATGTGCTGGTGACCGACTCATCGGTGCGCCGCGTCAACATGGGACACATCCAGCTGGCGAGCCCGGTCGTCCATTTCTGGTTTCTGAAAGGTGTTTCCAGTTTGTTGAGTCGTTTGCTCGGAATGAAGAAGCGCGAGCTGCAGCGCATCGCCTATTATGAGACAGAACCGATGGAAGAGGCGCTCTACTTGGTGACGACTTCAGACTGCAAAGAAGTGCGTCCCGGCGAGAATCTGTATTCCTCTGAGATCAATGTGCTATCCGAAAAGTTCTCGTTCGAAGTGGAGCCGGCCTACTACGTGGAGGATGCATCGAGGGTCCCGGCGGAAGAAGCCGGACGCGTAACCATCGAGGACCGTCAACTCACCAACGGAGAGAAATTCATTTCCGTCATCATCGGATCGGTCGAGTATCCCATGATTGGCGAAGTTGATCTTCTTGTTGAAGAAGGCGATGAAGTCGATGAAGGAACGATCATCGCCGAAAGGCCCGTTGATGAACTTTGTTCTCAAACAGCATTTGAGATGCTGGTCGATCGCTATGGCGCCTCCATCAAGGGAGAGATTCTCGATCGCGAGATCCTGGACAGTCTCATCTTCATCGTCACGCGCATCAAAGACTCCAGCATCCCGCTGGAGCTAGGAATCCATCTGTCGTATCTGGAGAAGCGTGCCTACGAGAGAATCTATCCCAATGGCTTCATCGCGGCCACCGGTGCAGCCGGTCTCAAAGGATTGTTGGAAGTCCTTGACATGAACGAGCTCCATCGTTCGTTGACTGAGCAACTGAATCGGGAAACAGCCGCCGGGAATCGGCGACGTCTCCTTCGCCGACTGGAGATTGTCGATCAAGTGCGTCTTTCCGGGAATAATGCCCAAGACATGATCTTGGAAGTTATCCCCGTCCTTCCTCCCGACCTCCGTCCCATGATTCAGCTGGAGGGCGGCAAGTTTGCTACCACAGATCTCAACGACCTTTATCGAAGAATCATCAACCGCAACAATCGGCTCAAGAAACTGATCGACATGGGAGCACCGGAGGTCATCCTCCGAAACGAGCGACGGATGCTGCAGGAAGCGGTTGATGCCCTGATCCACAATGAGAAAAAGGAAAGCCCGATTCGCGGCCGCGACAATCGACCGCTGAAATCGCTTTCAGAGCGCATTCATGGTAAGCACGGACGACTGCGGCGCAATCTCCTTGGCCGCCGAGTGGATTATTCGGGCCGCGCCGTCATTGTAGTTGATCCGACCTTGAAGCTTCATCAATGCGGTCTTCCCAAGAAGATGGCGCTTGAGTTATTCAAGCCATTCATCCTGCATCACCTCGAGACAACCACCTTCTCGGATTTCGACGAAATCAAGAACCGCGCCATGCAAGGTGAGATGCCCGAGGTATGGGACATCCTCGACAAGCTGATCAAGGACCATCCTGTCCTGCTTAATCGTGCTCCGACCTTGCACCGGCTTTCCATGCAATCGTTCGAGCCGGTGCTCGTGGACGGAGAAGCCATCCACATCCATCCGCTCATCTGCCCTCCGTACAACGCTGACTTCGACGGCGATCAAATGGCCGTGCATCTTCCGCTTTCTGAAGAGGCGATCCGTGAGGCGCGCGAGTTGATGGCGGCACCGAGGAACATCCTTTCGCCGTCCGATGGCGAGCCGATCACTTTGCCGACC
>DAOVHV010000055.1 GCA_030671645.1 bacterium
CCCAGTTCCGCACGCACGAGCCATTTCCGCTCCGATGGACGTTCGCGCCCGAGTTCTCATTGGGAATGACGCTCGATTTCGGCAACGGTAGACCCGATCCACTGATTTACGATCCAGCCACGTTGTGGTTGTTGGTGGGCTTGGGTGTGGCCGCACTGATCGCTTTCCTGCCAAGGCAGTAGTCGCACCCCTGTATGCCTTCCCTCCTCGCAATCCGTCCCCTTAACTGCTAATAGGGACGTTTGACCTCTTCAATTAGCGATCCGGTTGTGCTATACTGAACGCCGCAAGACTTGGGCAATTGAAGACGACAGAGGCATAAGGCAACTAGAATGTCTCAATGATCGGAGGACCCAGCCAGGTCGTCCGATTCTGTTTGGATGATTAGGCACACAACACATGCAGGAGTGGAATGAAAGAATCCAGAGCAACAATCAACCTGAGCAAGAACCTGAGCAAAAAGCCGGAGGACAGACGGCGGCAATTGGCCGAGGAGCGTTCTTCACGCTCTGACAATCCAATCCGTACGTATTTCGGCGAGATCAGCCGGGTTCCCTTGCTGACGCGTGAAGACGAGGTTCGTTTGTCGAAGCGCATCGAAGCGGGCGATCAACGCGCCAAAGAGGAACTGGCCGAAGCCAATCTGCGTTTGGTCGTCTCCATAGCAAAGAAATACCGAGGATGCGGGCTTCCGTTCCTCGATCTGATTCAAGAGGGCAACCTCGGTTTGATGAAGGCCATCGAGAAATTCGACTACACCAAAGGATATAAGTTTTCCACCTACGCAACTTGGTGGATCCGTCAGGCCATCCTTCGTGCCATCACCAATCGCTCGCGGACCATTCGTGTTCCCACCCATATCAACGAACTCATTCGCAAGATTTACCAAGTCGAACGCAACTACCTCAAGGAGAATGGCGAATTGCCCACTCCAGAGAAACTGGCTGCCGAGCTTGAAACGACAATCGAGAACATCATCAAGGCCAAAAAGACGTCTCAAAGCATGACGTCGCTTGATATGCCGATCGGACATGACGACGATGGCTCGGTTCTCGGCGACTTCATCGAGGACGGCAGCGTGGAATCTCCGGAACGAGAAACGTTCGAGCATCTGCTCGTTCAGGAGTTAGAGCGGGCCCTTGATGAGCGTCTAACCGATCGCGAAAAACGCATCCTCGAGCTACGTTATGGGCTCAAAGACTACCAACCTAAGACACTCGATGAAGTCGGAATTGTATTCGGCATCAGCCGAGAGCGAGTGCGCCAGATTCAGAAGGAAGCGTTGTCCAAACTGCAGGATTCCGATCTCAAACAGAAGCTAGAATGGTTCAAGCTGCTTTCCGAAGCCGCCTAGAGGACGCGATCTAGTCGGCATCCGTTCCCGGCTCCTCTTGATGAGAGCAAGCTCTGTTGCTACAGGCAAGCTTGTCCGATTTCTCGATCAGGACACCCTCCTCACAGGCGGGGCAAACCTTTACCGGTTTGTCGTTGACGGCATAT
This sequence comes from bacterium, assembly GCA_030671645.1. Classification (GTDB taxonomy): domain Bacteria; phylum Bipolaricaulota; class Bipolaricaulia; order UBA7950; family UBA9294; genus SPBW01. Next base: position 1,501 of record DAOVHV010000055.1, read on the forward strand.
CGGCAGTCGGGATACCGGTCGCAGCTATAGAACGTACGGCGGCGCTTGGTCGAGTACTTCTCCACCAACTCACCTTGCTTACAGGTCGGACACGGCACGCCAGTTGACACTGAAGCCGTCTTCCCGCATTCAGGGTCCGTACACTTGTAATAGCGGCCATAGCGGCCGGCTTTCAGTTCCATGGTCCCGCCGCAGGCCTCGCAAGGGATCGTCTGTTGCGCTGACGCTGCAGCCTCAGCGAGCGCATCGGCAACGGCAATTGACTGATCCTCGTACCGGGCCGCGATATCCGGAGGCAGGTTGACCGTGTTGTTGCAGTCAGGATATCGAGAACACCCGAGGAAGAATGATCCTTTCCAGAAACGCAAGTCCATCGGAGCACCGCATTTTTCGCACTCCACATCCGCTTTGACACGGAACATCTTGTTGTTTCCCTCTTCGATTTGCTTTTCGAGATCGAGCAGCCGCGCCGAGAAGGGGCCGTAGAACTCGTCCAGCGCCGCTTGTCGCGACATATCTCCGTCCTCGATCTGGTCGAGATCCTCCTCCATATGGGCTGTGAACTGAGGATCGATCGTTTCGGCAAAGAACCGCTGCAGGAAATCGACCACCATCTGGCCAAGAAGAGTGGGGCGCAAGCTGCCGCCGTCGCGGACGGCATAGCCACGCTCCTGGATGACTGAGATGATCGACGCGTAGGTGCTCGGGCGCCCGATACCTTCCTTCTCCAGCAGGTTGATCAAGCCAGCTTCGGAATAGCGCCGAGCAGGTTCTGTGAACTTCTGCCGCGTTTCGATGTCCTCGATTGTCAGCGAATCGCCTGCATTCACGTTTCCCGGGATCACCTTCTCCTTGCCCCGAGCGGTCGGCATCATCTTGAGGAATCCGTCAAACTTGATCGTACTTCCGGCCGCTTCCAACACATACGGTCCGGCAGTTACAATGATCTTTCGTTGCTTGTACACGGCCGGTGTCATCTGCGTAGCCAGGAAGCGACGATAGATCAAGCCGTACAGCTTCTGCTGATCCGGCGAAAGATGGGGCGAAACCGCGTCCGGGGAGCGATCCACTCCTGTCGGACGGAGCGCTTCATGCGCATCCTGAGACCCTCGTTTGTTCTTAAACACTCGCTCTTTCGGCTCGAGATAGGCCTCACCATAATTGTTTACAATGAGCTTGCGAGCGGCATCGACCGCTTCGGGTGAAACCCGCACCGAATCAGTACGCATGTAGGTGATCAAACCGACCGTTCCCTCACGAAGTGCAATTCCCTCGTAGAGTTCTTGGGCAATGCGCATCGTCCGCTTGGGGGAGAATCCCAACTGTGACGACGCCGATTGCTGCAGCGTACTGGTAATGAAGGGCGGAGACGGCTGTCGGCGACGCTCCTTCTCCTCGACTTCAGCTACTGTGACATCCGAAGCTCGCATTTGCTCGACTACGTCCTGAGCTTCACGCTCGTTCTTGAGTTCGACCTTATCGCCGTCCTTCTTGGTTAAGGATGCGACAAACGACTCGCCGTTTCGGAGATGGGCGTCCACCTCCCAATATTCCTCAGGGGTAAACTGCGTGATTTGTGCCTCGCGATCACACAGAAATCGGAGAGCCACCGACTGAACGCGTCCGGCGGACAGTCCGGCGAAGCGGTTTCCGGCCAAGATCCGGGAAAGCAGTGGACTGACAAGGTATCCCACCAGGCGGTCGAGGATGCGTCGCGTTCGTTGCGCTTCCACCTTGGGGAGATCGATCTTGGACGCTCGGGTAAGCGCATCCAGAATCGCCGGTTTGGTGATCTCGTTGAAAACGAGCCGAGAAAACGCACTCTCGTCCTTGATCACTCGGTTGAGAATCGCATAGAGGTCATAGGCAATGGCCTCGCCTTCTCGATCATGGTCGGTGGCGAGGTAGACATGCTGCGCTTCCTTGGCTGCTTCTCGAAGCTTGGCCAGGTTCTTCGTTCGCCTCGTCTCGAGTTTTGGCTCGAATCCCTTTTCGATATTCACGCCCAAGTCATTCTTGGGAAGATCGCGAACGTGCCCTTGCGAAGAAAGGACTTGATAGTCCTTCCCGAGATACTGCCCGATGGTGCGCGCCTTGGTCGGCGATTCAACAATGATGAGGTTCTTCAATTCCGCAGGCTCCTTTCCAACTTTCCAAGGTGGCCCATTATACAGAAGCGTGCCCGAAGTGCGAGGAGTTCCGTCACAAGACGGTGTGAGACTGGTTATTACCCGAATGCCCCGGGTAGAATCGTGCCAGAGGTGTTCGATGAATCACGTCATCCTTGAAGGACTACCCGCCGTCGGCAAGAGCGAGACGCTGGAGCTGTTGGCGCGCTTCTATCCACATCAAGTCCGGGTTCTGCCCGAACTCGTGAAAACTGTCGTGCTGAACGAAGGCATCGACTTGTTCAATGAGCGGCCCCGGCTGGCAGAAGCCATCCGCAAAGCACTTCCCGAGCGACACCGGCAGATCCGCGAGATACTTAACCAGGGATTGCTATGCTTGGAGGAATCGCATCTTGGAGTTCACTACGCTTATTCGGCAGCATTGGGCGATCGAGACTTTGTCGAGCTGTATCCAGCCATCGCGGATGTTCTGCCCTCACCCGATGCCTACCTCCGTATGGAGCTTCCCATCGCGGTCTCGCTGGATCGTCAGATGGCCCGTGGCACGGCTCGGTTCGATATCGATGGACCGGCTCTAGGAAGAATGCTCGCCGAGTTGGACCGCTGGCACGAAACACAAACCGCACCGTTGGTGCGTGTCAACGCAGATTGCTCGGTCAAGGACGTTCTCGCGAACATCGAAGATCTGCTGGAATTGCACTACGGCGCCTCTGCCTTGCCAAACGAACAAACGTTCGACGTGTTGCTGCTTCTAGGCCGTCCGGCCAGTGGGAAATCCGAATTCATCGACTTCATGACGCATATTTCGCCGGATCACCGTGCGCGCGAGTTCTTCATCGCTCCGTTCCAGATTATCGACGACTTCCCCATTCTCTGGGATCTGTTTCAGCAAGACGATGTCTGGGAGTCGGTTAGGCACGAACGCTTGTTTTCAAAACGGAGCGACGGCAACTACGCCGTGTGCGATGATTCAGTGTGGGGCTTCCTGATCGAGCAAATCAACCAACGCGTCCTCAAGAGCTTCAGTGTTGCGAAACCGAGCAGCCGAAAGACGCTGATCATCGAGTTCTCGCGAGGAGGTTCCTCGGGATACCTCGCCGCCTTGGAACGCCTTTCTCCGGAGATCTTGCGCCGTGCGGCCGCTCTGTATGTCTCGGTCTCGTTCGAGGAGTCCTGGCGGCGCAACATCGCTCGCTACGACGAGAAGACACGGGACGGAACCCTGACCCATTCGGTACCTCGTGAAGAAATGGAACGCACTTACGGGTCCGATGATTGGCACACGCTCACGGAAGGCATCATCGGCACCCTGCGCGTCGGAGACATCGACGTTCCCTACGCCACCATGAATAACGAGCCGGAGTCCAAGGTTCCCGACGTTCTATCCGAACGATACCGCGCAGCGCTGGGTCCGCTGTATGCGCTGTGGAGAAAACGCCTGGGTAGCAGGTAGAAGCTCGGTGACGCCTACGCAGTAGGTAGAAGCTCAGAGAAGATGCGCAGGAAGTTCCGGTAGCAAACCTTCTCGACTTGCCGATCGGACAATCCTGCCTCACTTAGCAGAGGGATAAATTTCGCGTAATCGGACACCGTTTCGATACCGACGGGGGTTTGCCCGATGCCGTCCAGGTCGCCTCCGAACCCGATGCAGTCCTCTCCGCCTACGTTGACAGCGTGCAGAATGTGACGAGCGACCCAATCCAACTTGGGACGTGGGATGGCCAGCATCTGCTCGCGAAGCTTGCGCTTCTCCTCAGGGCTTGTCCCTCCTCGAATCCCGGCCTCATACAATGGCATGGCAGCAGCCGCAAAATCAGGATCGAGGAAGGCCGGCGAGAGATTAATGCCCATGACTCCGCCACGACCAGCCAGTGTGCGAATCATCTCGTCGGTCAGATTACGCGAACTCGGACATAGAGCGCGACAATCGGAATGCGTAGCCACGAACGGTTTCTCCGACAAATGAACGACCTCTTCAAAGGCAGCATCCGACAGATGAGACACATCGACCACGATTCCCAGCTCCTCGCAGAGACCGAGCAAACGTTTGCCCTGTTTTGTCAACGGCGTATTGCTGCCGAAGGCCGTGCCGGAAAAGGCGTTGTCTTGCCAAGCGAAGATGAGGCTTCGCACACCCCGTTCGTAGAACTGGCGAACGGTCTCGGCCTCCTTTCCCAGCGGATCCGCTCCCTCAAGGCTGAGAATGCCTGCTCGTGGTCCCCCCGCGAACGTCTCTTGGAGTTCGTTGCTCGTGCGAATAATCCGAAGCTCTCCTTCAGTGGAAGCCGCCATTTCAACCACGGTATCGATCATCTGGCATGCACGCTCGAATTCGGTACCTGGATGATGTGAACCCAGCACGAAACAGGCAAAGATCTGCACACGAACGTCGGCCTGGATCATCTCCGGGAAGGAGATGTGCTTGGCGCCGCCGGGACGGAGAAAATTCTCCCCGGCGTCCAACACCTTCATGACTGTGTCGCAGTGCGCATCGAAGAAGCCCGGATTCAGCGCGCCCTCACGTTCGGTACTCATCGATCACTGGATGTGGGCAATGGCTTCGATTTCCAGAATGGCGTCCAGCGGCAGCCGCGCCACCTCGATACAAGAGCGTGCCGGGTAGGGCTGCGGGAAGAATTCCCCGTACACAGCGTTCACCGCGGGAAAGTCGTCCATATCCTTGAGAAAGATCGTCACCTTGACGACATCGGACAGGGCGGCATGTCCCACCTTCAGAACGGCGGCCACGTTCTCCAGGGACGCGCGTGCGGCCTTGGCTACGTCATCCGTGATCAAAACGCCGTTCTTCATCGGCAGTTGTCCCGAGGTAAGAACCAGCCGGCCTACAGAGATTCCTTGCGAATAGGGACCTACGGCCGCCGGTGCATCGTCGGTATGAAGTTGCAGTTTCGTCATCAGATCACTCCCAGTTCGCGCCCCACGAGGCTGAATTTCTCGATAGCGAGGTCCAGATCCTCTCGACTGTGTGCAGCCGACAACATGGCACGAATACGCGCCTTTCCACGAGGCACCGTCGGGAAGGCAATCGCTGTGGCGAAGATGTCTTCCTCGAACAATCGCTTGGAGAACGCCCATGCCGTCGGCGCCTCTCCCAGCATCACCGGAGTGATCGGGGTCTCGCTTCTCCCACAATCGAATCCGAGCGATTGCAGCTGACTGGTGAAGTAGTCAGCG
>DAOVHV010000017.1 GCA_030671645.1 bacterium
AGAGGAGAAGGTGGCCGGCGCCATTCTTACCAAATCGGCGGGGGCGCAATTCGTCAAGACGTCGACTGGTTTCGGACCGGCTGGCGCAACGATCGAGGACGTTGCTCTGCTCCGCAAAACTGTCGGGGCTCAAATGGGTGTCAAGGCGGCTGGCGGAATTCGCGACGCGGCAACCGCTCAAGCCATGATCGATGCTGGAGCTTCCCGTATTGGCGCCAGTCGCACGGTAGAGATTTTGGACAGCATCGAGTAAAACATTTCAGTTCACTCAAGTTTGCTGGCTCGTGAATCGCGGCACTTGAGGGGAGGAGTGGACATGCACTGTATCATGCGCTCTGCAGATCGAACCCTGTACGAAGGCGATGTCGAACGAATCGTGGCACGAAGTCCGCACGGAGAATTTGCCGTGATGAATGGGCACGCGCCTATCCTCGCAGTGCTGGTCGCAGGAGTCATTCGGCTGCAGGCGGCCGAAACGGAACACACGTTCGTATGCAAGAAGGGGACGTTCGCCCTCGCCGGTAACCATGCCACCGTTCTGGTGGAAAGGCCGTTTGCACTCGAGGAAATCGACCCCGTTGCCATCCGCGAACAACTTACGATGCTTCAAGACGAGGAATCATCCGAGAAGATCGATTCCGAAGAAGCCGCCTATCTTGAGCTACTGTGCCGAGTGAAGGAAAGCCGTGGGTAACCGAGTCGTTGTCACCGGTGTGGGGCCTGTTACTCCGATCGGCATCGGCGTGGACGCGTTCTGGGGAGCGCTGCAGGCCGGACGTAGCGGGGTACGCAACGTCGAAGATGTGGTCGATCTATCGGGAATCGATGTCAAGATCGGCGCTCCCGTAGATGGATTCGACCCCATCGATTACATCGACGCAAAAAAAGCACGTCGACTGGATCGTTCCAGCCAGTTCGCTCTTGCCGCAGCAAAACTTGCACTTCATGACGGAGACATCGATCTAGGGAAATGCGATCTCGAGCGATTCGGCGTGGTGGCCGGTACCGGCATCGGCGGTATGCAGACGTTTGCCGAGGCCTTTACGACATTGATTGAGCGAGGCCCCCGCCGCGTGAGCCCGTTCTTTGTTCCCCGCTTGATGCCCAATGCAATCTCCGGCGAAATCTCCATTGAACATGGATTGAAAGGATCGAATTTCGGCGTGGTTTCGGCGTGTGCCAGCGGCACCCACGCCATCGGACTGGCCACTAAGCTTATCGAATCGGGAGACCTCGACTGCGCGTTGGCAGGCGGCGCCGAGGCCGTGATGCTCACCATCACCTATGCCGGATTCGCTCGCATGGGTGCACTCTCCAAGCGAAACGATCGTCCGGAGGCGGCTTCCCGCCCCTTCGACCTGAACCGTGACGGATTCGTGATGGGAGAGGGTGCCGGCTTGCTGCTGCTCGAGTCGTTCGACCATGCTGTTGCGCGAGGCGCGAGAATCTATGCCGCCATCGACGGCTTCGGTATGTCAGCCGATGCATCGCACATCACGTCCCCCATCGAAACGGGATCCGGTGCCGCCCAAGCCATAACCATGACCCTTCGTTCGGCCGGGCTGTCACCGGAAACGGTGGATTACATCAACGCCCACGGCACGTCTACTCCGCCTAATGACAGTGTGGAAACACGGGCTATCAAGCTGTCTTTGGGAGACGCCGCGGGGCGAATCAAGATCAGTGCCACCAAGTCGCAAGTCGGGCATCTGCTCGGCGCAGCCGGCGGCGTGGAAGCGATCGCGACTATTCTTGCCATGGAGCATGGTGTAATCCCTGCGACGCTGAACTACGAAACTCCCGATCCTGAATGCGACCTCGACTACACACCAGAAATAACCGAACTTCCGATCCGCGTCGCCCTTTCCAACTCGTTCGGATTTGGCGGACAAAACGCGTGTCTGCTGTTCCAGTCCGTCGAGGGAAACTAGCATCGAGCGAGCTGCTCTTGAATCAGCTGAACTGCTTGATGAATCGTAGATCGTTGGTAAGGAACGTTCGGATATCGTCGATTCCGTACCTCAGCATGGCCATACGTTCGATGCCCAGTCCAAAAGCGAATCCCGTATACTTCTCGGCATCATAGCCCACGGCGGTTAGCACGGCCGGATGGACCATGCCTGCCCCCATAATCTCCAGCCAGTCGGTGGCATCTGGAGCCTTGATGTGAACTTGGACCGACGGTTCTGTGAATGGAAAGAAGTCTCCCGAGAACAGCATCTCATAGCCTTCCCCGAAGAACTCGTTTGTGAAGATCTCGAGCACGTATTTGAGATGCGCCAGCGATAGCCCTTCTTCCACCCACAGTAACTCAATCTGATGGAACACGGGCGAGTGAGTGGCATCTTGCGTGTCTCGCCGATAACAACGGCCCGGGCAAATGACGCGTACCGGCGGCTCAGTCTGTTCCATTACGCGAATCTGTACTGGGGACGTATGCGGCCGAAGGAGATGCGTCTCCCCGATATAATAGGTGTCCCAGTCCGCTCGCGCCGGATGATCGGCAGGGATGTTCAATGCCTCGAAGTTGTAATACTCGGTTTCGATTTCCGGCCCGGTGGCTACATCAAACCCCATCTTCATGAAGATGGACTCGATCTCACGCTGCACGATCGTCATCGGATGAAGGTGTCCCAATGCACGATGAACTCCGGGTAGTGAAAGATCGACTTGGTCCGAAACCAGTTGACGCTGTCGCAACGTAGTTCGGTTGGCCAGGTCCCGCTCTTCGAAATCTGCGGTAGCACGCTGTTTGAGTTCGTTGATCAGACGTCCGGCCTCACCACGGAACTCAGCATCGACTTGTCCCATTTGCTTGAATAATTGGGGAATGCGGCCCTTTCGCCCCAGAAACTCGACTCGGAACGATTCAAGGGCATCTTGCTCGGATAACTGCGGCAGCCGCTGTTCCAAGTCGTGTTCGATCTGATCGATCTGCTGTCGAAGCTCCGGAAGTCCTATCATAGTCTACGGATTATATCGATCGGTTTTCGCGTTGACAAGGACCTTTGCCTGGTATAGCTTCGCTGTTCCTGCGGAATAGCTTCGCTGTTCCTGCGGAATAACTTCGCTGTTCCTGCGGAATAACTTCGCTGTTCCTGCGGAATAACTTCGCTGTTCCTACGGAATAACTTCGCTGTTCCTACGGAATAACTTCGCTGAACCTTCGGTTTGGTCTTGCCTTGACATATAGTATGGGCTCGCTGAACCTTCGGCTTAGGCTCACGGAACGCGCCGCGCAATCTGTCCAACGCGGAATGAAATACACCATGACCGTCTTGGATCGTCCGAAAGGGGAATGACATGACCGACTATGCAGTTCGACAGCAATGTCTTCTGGAAAGCGTGACTACCGATGCCTTCATTGCCGTCAATCTGGAAGGGTCGGATCCCGTTTCTCTTCGTTATCTGACCGGATTCACCGGAGAAGGTGCGCTTATCCTTTCCCCCGCTCACGCTCTTCTGCTGACGGATTCCCGCTACACGGAACAAGCCAATCAAGAAGTCGATGATATTCAGACGGTAGAAGGACGCGCCTGGAGCACAAAGGGCCTGTTCGAGGGATTGACCAAGCGAAACCTCAAGACCATCACGTTTGCCTCGGCGAGAGCCAGCGTGTATTGGTACGAAGAGTTGGGCAAGCTAGGTACTTTAAAGTTGAATCCCCAACGGGATCCGGTTGCCCAACTGAGATGCGTCAAATCTGACGAAGAGCTGGATCATCTGCGCGCCGCTGCCAAGATAGCAGACGCCGCCCTGAGCGAGCTCGTCCCGTGGATCAAAGTGGGGATGAACGAAGCGGAAATCGCTCTCCAATTGGAAATGCTAATTCGCCGATCCGATGCCGAAGGCATTGCGTTTGACATCAACGTTTCCACCGGCCCCAATACAGCGCTCAATCACTACAACCCCTTCCATCACACAACTGTATTGAAGTCCGGCGATCTGTTGTTGTTCGATTTCGGCGCCAATGTCCTCGGATACCGTTCGGACATAACACGCACGTTTGTGGTCGGCGAAGCCTCCGGCAAAGCTCGGAAGATCTACGAGACCGTACTGAGGGCCAATTGCCTGGCCATTGACGTTATTCAGGCCGGCATGACGGGAATCGATGCCGATGCAGTCGCCCGCGATTACATCACCGACGCAGGATTCGGCGAAAACTTCGGGCATGGGCTCGGACATGGAATTGGCTTGGAAGTGCACGAAACTCCCGGGCTTTCCCCGCTAAGCAAGGACACGCTGGAAACGGGCATGGTGGTAACCGTCGAGCCCGGCATCTATTTGGCCGGCTTCGGCGGTGTACGGATCGAAGACGATGTCGTGATCACGAATACTGGATGCGAGGTCATTACCGCATTTCCAAAGGAGGAGCTGATCTCTGTTGGCTAGCAAGCAGACTCACTTTGTCGCCGTTCTCGTTACATTGGTATCGCTGTTTCTCGGCCTGTCCGGATGCGAACTGATGCAGCCGGGCCCTAGCGCAGATTTCACGATCTCACCGGTCATCGTCTATGCCGGTGAGACGTTTGAATTGAACGGATCCCTGTCTCTGGGAAGTGCAGCGATCGTGTCCTATACCTGGGAACTCGGTGATGGCCAATCCTTGGTGGGACAACAGGTCAATGCGGCATTGTCATTTCCAGGCACCTATTCCGTGGTTCTGACCGTCGAGGATGCAAACGGCAATCTCGATCTCGCTACGCAACAGATGGTCGTCTACGCGCGAACCGGAACCGTCATCCTGGACGAGGATTTCGCAGACGGTGAGTTGGCGCTGGCGCGGTGGGTGTTGGATCCCACTTGGGCGTCAGCCGGAGATGCGCAGATCGATTTCATCCGGGGCGGGGCTGGGAACGCCCTCTACATTCATAGTGCAGCCAGTCGCTGGCACCGCCGTTACCATGCCATCGAGTTGCCTCCTCTGCGTGTCGGGCAGAAAGCTGTCTTCTCTTGCCGCATCATGACGCTTCGCAATCAGGACTTCCATACGTTCCTGTTTGCGCCAGGCCGCGTGGAATTGGGTTCGCTGGTCGGGGCTCTCCCTTATTTCTTATTCACAAACGAAGGCGGCGGATCGTATATTCAAATCCCGTCCACCTTGGGAACAGATATCGGGCACCCCGTTGGGTATAAGCCCGATGTCTACCGATGGCATACCTACTCGTTCGTGTTCGATCAAGATTCCTTCGAGTTGCTGATCGACGATGTATCCTGGATGGAAGGTCCGTTGGATGTCCCATTCTCGGACAGCTCGATCTGGAGCATCCTTATCGGGGAAGAGAGTTTGACCGAAACCTGCAATGCCTACTTCGACGACATTCGGGTGACCATCGAGGAATAGCGTCCGGCACTGCCTGGATCATCATCGCTTGCGGCGCACTCCAGGAATCGAGAAGATGAAGCTACCATGGTACTCGGAGTCTTCATCCTGATGTTGGTCTGGTTGGCGCTAACGCGAACACTGGCCCTTCCGTCTGTGATTGCAGGGCTTCTCAGTTCCCTCCTGGTGGTTGTTTTCTGGCGCACGATCATGCCGGGAACCACGTCCATCCACAAGCTGCTGAAACGCCCTGTTCGACTCACCCGATTTGTGCTCACGCTGGCCAAGCGCTTTGCCATCTCGACGCTGCGTACCGCCTGGCTCATTCTCAGAGGTGGAGAAGAAGGGCGCATGATGGCCCTTCCCATTCACCTCAAAGACACACTGGCTCGATTCATTCTGTTGAATTCCATCACCCTCACGCCCTCAACCATTTCACTGCTCGTGGAGGACGACTTGCTGTACATCCATTGGTTACAGGCATCCGGTGGGCATGGGGATTGGGGAGAAATCAAAGAATCGCTCGAAGCTCGTCTACAGAGCTTGTTCGAGGGGGATCGCCGTGGAGATCGTTGAAACGCTCGTCCTTTGTTCCCTGGTGCCTGTCCTCTACCTGTTGTGGCGCGGGCCCACGGCATGGGATCGTCTGCTTGCCTACAACACCGCCTCCAATCGGATTGTCATTGTGGTATGCCTTGTCGCAGTGGCAACTCGCGAGACGATTTACCTGGATGTCGCCATCGGATACGCGGCTTTGAGCTTCCTCGGGGTGGTTATCATTTCCCGATTCCTCGAGCGCGGAGGAGGGCACCGATGACGATCGCGGCCTACGTCCTCATGGGGTTGGGAGTCGGTTTCGTGTTCGTCGGATCGCTGGGTATGCTGCGCTTTCGCGACGTCTATTCACGGCTACAAGCCAGCGGCGTCTCGGACAACGGCGGTCTAGGACTAATACTCATCGGACTCATCCTGCATTCGGGGTGGGACCGTCACGACATCACGCTGCTCCTCCTCCTCCTCCTTATGCTCATCACCAATCCCATCGTGACGCACAGCGTGGCTCGCAGTGCTTTCGTGCAGCGCCACCGAGAGGAAGGAGAACGATGATTGCACGTTGGATTCTCCTGGCGCTTCTCCCGGTTGTGGCAGGCATTGCTCTGACTCAGTCACGGCGGTTGTCCGCAATCATTGGAATGGGATTGTTCAGCTTCATACTGGCGGCAGTCTACGTGCTAATGCATGCTCCCGACGTAGCCATCACCGAGGCCACCATCGGCGCGGCCCTTGTAACCGCCATCTATGTGCTGGCCATTCGTAGAACGGGGCGGTTGATCGTGGTTGCCGACGAAGTCCCCAGCCTGATGGCACGTGAAGGCGACCACATCACCGGGCTGGAATACGAAATCCTGGAAGGCTTCGCACGAGAGATCGGATTGGATTTGTCGGTTCGCTTTGTTCCGTTGCGACGCGTGCGCTGGTTGATCGCCCACCATGAGGCCGACATGGGGGCAGGCGGGATCATTCATCTTGCCGATGTCGAAGGCAGCCTATGCGCCACGCCCGCTCATCTAACAACAGCTGTTTATGCGTTTCCCACGGGAAAGACGCCGATCGAACCTCCCGACAACGCACCCGACTATGAAGGATATTTCTCGGAGTTGGCGTCCCATTGCCAGAACGGCACGCTATCGACTGTAGCCACTTCGCTCGATTTGGCACGCGTCCTCGCCCTTGGCCGTACCGGAGCTTCGCTGGGGGAACTCGACCGAGTCGATGGTGCTTTCGGGTATGCATTCTTGGTCGCGAAACGCCGGACGGAGTTACAAAAGGACTACGTCGATTACCTGCATCGATTGCGTGCCTCCGGCCGGTTGGACGACATGATCGGGCGGTATTTCTCATGAACAAGCGTCGGATTCGAACCATCCTTGCGGTAGGGATCATCGCCACCTTTGCAACACTGGTGGCGCTCACTTTCGTGAGCAACTATCCTGTCCCGGCGGATTCGCAGCAATATCTCGCCCGCCCGCTGGGAGAGACGGGAGCATCCAATCGAGTCGCCGGCATCTACTTGAACTATCGGCTGCTGGATACGCTGCTTGAGGTGCTCGTTTTTTCGGTGGCTGTCTTGGGAGTACGTCATTACCTTCAGCAATCCGAAGGCATGAGCCTTCCCGCCTTGTCCGAGTCGGAAGTGGTTCAAACAGCTGTGGGCTTTCTCAGCCCGCTGGCCTTACTCCTCTGCACATTCTTCGCAATCTTCGGACACATCTCGCCCGGCGGCGGATTCGCTGCCGGTGTGATCGCCGCCAGCGGCTTGCTGTACATGGCCATCGCCCATGGTATGAAAGCAATGGAGGCGCGACTGAACCCCGACCGATTGGCCTTGGCAGAGAAGGCGACCCTGCTGATCTTGTTGGCTTTCGTTCTCTCTCCCGTCGCAATCGGGAGAGTACCACTCACAGATCTGCTTCCCAAAGGCACGCCGGGCCAGTTGCTCAGCGGTGGGTCGATTCTCATCTACAACATTCTTATCGCGATGAAGGTGTTCGTCGGCGCTTGGGCCGTGATAGCGGTGTTTGCACAGCATCGAGGAGAACTCTAATGGCGGCAATCGTAGCCTTCATGCTATTTGGCTTGGGCATCCTGGTGTTGGTCCTCCGCCGCGATCTCGTTATCAAGTTGCTTGCGCTCGGCTTGGTCAATGCCGCCTCCATCTTGTTCTTCGTTTCGATCGGAGATCGTCCTGGAGCCAGAGCCCCTATCCAACTCCCAGGCGAAATTGCAGTTCTGGCCGATCCGTTGCCTCAGGCCCTCGTCTTGTCCGCCATCGTCGTCAACTTCGCAATCCTGGCGTTGGCGCTGGTGTTCGTCATGATCTTGGTGGAGCGATACCACACCACGGATTCCACCCGCATCGAGCAGGAAATAGCACGAGAAATCGATGAGGAGGAGACGCCGTGTCCTTGATCCTGCTGCCGCTTCTTCGCTTCGTGTTCGCCATCCTGTCGATTTCGTTCGCTCGAGCGCGAAAGCCGTTCACGATTCTCTCGCATCTGATCGACACGGTCTTACTGACTCAACTTGTCCTGACATTGACGCGGGGAACTCCCGAACTGATTACCGTAGGAGGGGCCCCTGCCGGAATCGGCATCTCTCTGATCGGCGATCAAATCGGCCTAACCTTCGCCGTTCTCGCCTGGATCCTGAGCGTTGCGGTTTCCGCCTATACCTGGCAGGATCAACTGCGCCCCTATTTCTTCCTGCTGCTGAATCTGCTGATCGGCGCCTGTTATGCCCTCTCGTTTACAACAGATCTGTTCAACGCCTATTTGCTGTTTGAGCTATCGACGCTGGTCAGCTTCCTGCTTGTCGGATACCAACGGCAGCCTCGCCAGATCTGGGCCAGTCTGCACTACCTCGTGCTTTCGTCACTGGGAATGAGCATGTTCTTGTTGGGCATCGGCGTTGTTTATGCCCATTGCGGCTGCCTCGACTTGACCGAGTTAAAGACACTGATCAGTGCATCTCCCAGTGAACCCTGGATGCTGTTAGCTGGATCTCTGCTGGTCGCCGGCATCGCTGTGAAGGCGGGGGTGTTCATATTCTCACTATGGTTGCCCGCGGCGCATGCCCGTGCCATGCCCGCTGTCTCGGCCCTGTTGTCCGGCCTGGTCATCAAGATGGGCGTAGTGGGATTGTTCCGGCTGGCCGACGTCTTCCCGATTCACCTGCTACTCATCGTGTTGGGTGCAATCACCGGAATCCTCGGCATCATCTATGCCCTCAATGCCCGTGACATCAAGGAACTGCTCGCCTTCCATACACTTTCTCAGATCGGCTACATCCTGATCGGATTCGGCGCGGCTACAGAAGTGGCTCGTCTTGGCGCACTGAGTTATGAAGTGGCCCATGGTTTGTTCAAGGCCTTGCTGTTCCTAACCATCGGCGAGGCAGCAGCGCGTGCCGGGGGCTCCCATTTGAATACTCTCATCGAGAACAAGCGAAACATCCCAAGAGGCACGCGCATTGCCCTGATCATTGGCGTGCTCGGAATCATCGGGCTTCCGCCATTGGCTGGTTTCGATGCCAAAGCGATCCTTGAAGACGGATTGCCCACGATGGTCCTGCGCCTCATCATGCTCCTCATCTCGGTTGGAACGGTCATGTCATTCGCTAAGCTGACTCCGATGTTGTTCTCACGATCCACGTGCCGAACGAACCGCAGCCGGATCCTGTCCTATGCTTGGTTGGGAGGCGGTATCATCCTGTTCTGGCCGCTGTCATTGCTCCTGGTTTCGCCCGCCATCAACCTCCATGCTTTGAGCGTTCCGCACATTGCGGAAGCCCTCGTTGTCATTGTCGTCGGAGGCGCGCTGTATCTCTTGATCCGAAAGAAGCCGTTCCGGCTACCTCAGGGGTTTTTCCGTCTCGAGCAGAGTCCTCTGATCATTCTTGTCGGTTTCTTCTTGGTGTACGCGCTGATCGCCCTCGGACGATAGACGTATGAATTTGGGTCAGGATTGGGGTACGTTTCCGATATGAAACCATGGAATCTCAACGACTACGACGCTTTCTTCCTTGATGTCGACGGTGTGCTCGTGCACGACAGCCAGCCGATTGAGGGTGCTATGGAAGCGTTCCGCGCACTTCAATCTGCTGGTCAAGTACTCATCTTGACCAACAACTCCACCCGCTCGCGCCAACAGCATGCCGAACGCCTTTCCAGCCTGGGATTCAGCGTGCGTCCGAGCGAGGTCATTTCGTCTTCCTTCGTGGTCGCCAAAACCCTACGGGAGATGGTCGGCCCGACAGTCGTTTGGCCCGTAGGCGAAAGCGGTCTCGCTGAAGAACTGCTCGCGAGCGGACACCGAATCGCATCCAAGCCCGAAGGGGCACAATGGGTAGTCGCAGGTATGGATCGATCCATCGATTATCGGAAGCTGGCCGATGGCTTGCGCGCGCTGAATGCCGGAGCTCGTTTGGCGGCCACCAACCAAGACGGGACCTATCCTACCCCGGAAGGACCCATGCCGGGGGCAGGCGCCATCGTCGGCGCCCTGCGCGGCATGGGATTCGATCTCGACGTCAATGCCGGAAAGCCGGCAAGCACTTCCTATGACATCGCGATGGGTATGACAACGGCCGAGGTGGCTAGGATCTTAATGGTCGGCGATCGACTGGAAACCGACATCCTCGGCGGCAACAAAAGCGGTTTAGATACTCTGCTGGTACTCACGGGCATTTCACGAGAACCAGAGATCGAGGAATTGGGAATCCACCCAACATGGATCGCCGATTCCCTCGCCGCCATCATTGCCGGAGATGTCTCAGTTGGGAATCAATTCACAACATGAGTTAGAGTTGGATCCTAACGAATGTGCCATCCCATGGAGCCAAGCCGAAGGGAGAAACCATGACGGATGCCTTTATGATGAAGGTCAGCCGATTGACAAAACACTACGGTGAAACGCGTGCCGTTGACGGCATCTCGTTTACGGTCCCAAATGCTTCCGTGTTCACCATTCTCGGTCCCAACGGTGCCGGCAAGACGACGACGTTGGAAATGCTGGAGGGCATTCGCGAACCGGATTCCGGCGAGATCGAGATTTTCGGGGCGCGATTGAAGCGAATCACCCGGTCGGTGAAGCAACGAATGGGCGTTCTTCTTCAGAATGGTGGGTTCGAGCCCTATCTCAAGGTCCATGAAATCCTGCAATTGTTCTCTTCGTTTTTTCAAAGCAGTCTGCCCGTGGATGAAGTCCTGGAAAGGGTTGCATTGTCCGAGAAGTCCAAAGCGCTTGTTAG
This sequence comes from bacterium, assembly GCA_030671645.1. GTDB lineage: Bacteria > Bipolaricaulota > Bipolaricaulia > UBA7950 > UBA9294 > SPBW01. Next base: position 11,132 of record DAOVHV010000017.1, read on the forward strand.
AACGTTGTCCGGCGGTCAAAAGCAGCGGCTGGCCATCGGTGCCGCTCTCATCAACGATCCCGACTTAATCTTTCTCGACGAGCCGACCACAGGTCTCGATCCACAGGCACGCCGGAATATCTGGGATATCGTGTCCGGCCTGAAAGCTCGTGGCAAGACAATCATTCTCACCACGCACTACATGGAAGAAGCCGAAGCTCTGTCCGACGAAGTCTGCATCATGGATTACGGGAAGATCATCGCACAGGGTACTCCAAAGAGTCTCACCGACGATCTTGGCGAAGAAACCCTGATTGAATTCCATGGAGAAGACGTGTCCTCTCAGGCGTTGGATCAACTGCAGCGCTGCTGCAAGGCAACGCGTAGTGACCAGATGATGATCACAATGGAAACCGAACATCTTGCTGAGACGATGGAATCGTTGTTTGCGTGGTCGCGCGAGCATGACATCAAACTGCACGACTTGACGGTTCGGCAACCTAATCTTGAAGACGTTTTCCTCGCACTGACCGGAAGGAGGTTGCGCGAGTGAAAGATATCCTCTTCATCGCCAGAGCCCACATCGCGACCGCCCTGCGCGAGCGCGTGACCTTGTTTTGGTTCCTCATCTTCCCCGTCTTTCTTCTGACGATTCTCACACTGATCTTCGGTCAAATCGGACAAGAGGGCGAGATCAGTTTCGACATTACACTGATCAACCA
>DAOVHV010000189.1 GCA_030671645.1 bacterium
AGCTGGCCGGCCGTCCCCACGATCTCAGGAGACGTGTACTTGTACACCAGTAGCGTACCGTCAGGACCCGTCGTCAGCCGCGGTCGCGCGGCATCGGACAATTCGCCGGATACCGCGCTGAAGGCGAGGTCGACAGAGCTGACATCTTGAACAATACCCCACCATTCGACCGAAGCTTCCCCGCCGGCTGGAATGACGAGTGCTTGAACGGCCGCTTCTTCGAGAAGGAGACCGGTCTGTGCAATGATGACTTCAGTGAGCAGATCACGATCCGTTTGATTGGACACGTTGGCCAGCAATCGCACACGATCCCCGACAACGAAGAAACGGGGCGTGACCGGGCGAACCAACAACGGCTTGGTTACCAAGAGCTCGGCGGTAGATTCCCCGACCTCGGTATCAATAGTGGCACCAACGGCACGAGCGACCCAAGTTGTGAGATTGTCGGGCAGTTGAATGATCACGTTCGCGTAGCCATTCTCGTCCGTTGTGAGGGTGCCATTCCAATAGGCCGTGTCTTGGAAATCCTCACGCAACGTGACGCCTTCCGGGAGCTGATCGGCGGCTGAGCTTCGCAGGGCGGCTTCAGGCTCCGCTGCTCCAGCTTCTTCGGCCATAGCGGTCGGAGCAGCGGAGCCTGTGATGGCGTCATCGAGCGCGAATCTGTCTTGATCAAGATCTTCAAATTCCTCGAGCTGCTCGGCCACCAACCGATTGATAGAGAGCGTTAAGCCGCTCGATGTCGATACTCCGAGGCCGCGGAAGCCGTAGAAGGCATCGAGGATGGCATTCGGCGTTCTCGGACGCAGTGTCAACACGGCAGCATCCACCAGATCGAACGCCACTGCTGTGCGAACCGGGATTCCATACGAATCCGTCACCCAAAGGTCATAAGCGACCCCAGTGGACGGTAACGGCAGCTCGTTTGAGGGCCGCATCTCGATGTGAAGCATCTTCGGATCTCTGGACACGGTCAGAGCGGCATACCCGACCTTGGTTTCCGCTACGAGAGTGCCTGCATCGGCCGCCAGTGACGCCGCCTCCAGTCCTTGGAACAACACGACGCTGACATAGATGTTGGGAATATGCGCCTCGGTGATCGGCAGCTCGATGACGGTGCTGTTTGATTCCAGCAGCATGACTTCACGGAACAGGATTCCGTTTCGCTCGACGGTTAGCAACGCCCAGTGCGGTTCGGAATAGGGGCTGGGGATTAGGATTTGAGCGGTTTCTCCGACTTCGTATTCGGTCTTATCGGGGATGAGCGTGATGCGATCGTCGTTGCTGCGTCGCCAGGATACGGTTTCCGGACCGCTCGCCCACAGAAACAGACTCGATTGTGTCTCATGTCCTCCTGCATCCGCGCCGATAACGAGGATTTTATAGGTGCCGCCCTCGGATGGCGTGAACGAGAATTCGCCCACACCGTTCTCATCCGTTCGCAGCGTCCCGGTTTCGATCTCGATATCGTTGACTGTCCATGTCCAACGTCCGCCGCCGGATTCGTTCTCTTCGAAGACGTTCTCCCATTCCCGGCGGATGATTCGATAGGCGAGATCCCGTGAACCGACTTGTTCACCGGACCAGTCGACGGTGATGACTTCCACCTCGGTAGAGTCTCCGGCACGAGCGACCGACCTGGCGGTGGCCAATCCGGCATAGAAATCGGCCGCATGAATAATGACAGTACCGCGACCGGAAATAACTTGACCATCTGCGCCGCGCGCGGTGGCTTCAATCGTCAACGTGCGACTTCCTGCAGACTCATCCTCGGCCGTCTGCAGCAAGAGAGCGGCCGGTAGTTCGATGAGCACTTGACCGGAGCTGTTGGTGACACCGGCGCCCTCCAAAACGGGCGTAGGCGGCGTCCGTGGAAGCCACCAGCAGCTCCAACAGAGCCAGGGGTCGTCCCAATCGGTGAACGAGTATCTCCCCAGATGGGAAGGCGAGAAGCTATGGCGCTCGGAATACACGCTCCAGTCCAACGATTGATCCGTGACAGGAGAGCCGAAGAAGTATTCGACCTGCACCAGAACTCGCACTGTTTGTCCGGCTACAAGCTGATCCGCTTCCGGGGTGACGAGGACTTGGAATTCCGGTGGGCGATAAGCGGCAACGTCGAACGATTCGGTGTAATGGGCCGATTCGGTCGAAATCTCAATGCGATAAGTGCCGATGGCGGCATCTTCTTCCAACTCGATCTGTCCCGAGAACGTGCCAAACGGGTCGATAGCGTGCGAGCCTTCGTAGATCTGAATCCAATCCGAATCGCGAACTGTGACGAGAACCGATGCAAGGCCGGGCAATGAATAGTCCACGTCCTGCTCGTCTCGCAGCACGCCACGGAAGGACACGGTTTGTCCGGGACGATAGATAGGGCGATCCGTATCCAAGAAGAGTCTTTGATCCGCACTCCGGCCTGAAGAATACCCAAAAGCCCAGATCGAAATGCCGGATGTCCACTGCGAGTTTCCCAGTA
>DAOVHV010000083.1 GCA_030671645.1 bacterium
AACGTGACCGATGTCGACGACAAGCTCATCAATCGCTCCATCGAAACCGGCGAGACGGTCGAGGCCATCGCCCGCACCTACACCGATGCCTTCTTTGATCTCATCAAGGCCTTGGGCGTGCTGCAGCCGACGCATTCACCGCTGGCCACCGAGCACATCTCGGAGATGATCGAGCTGGTCGAAAAGCTGGTGGAGAGCGGATTCGCGTACGAGAGCGACGGCGACGTGTATTTCCGCGTTGAAGCGTTCGACGGCTACGGAAAGCTGTCGGGCCGAAAACTGGAAGATCAAGAAGCCGGGGTACGCATTGAGGCTTCGAATCAGAAGGACAATCCGTTCGATTTCACCCTCTGGAAAGCCGCCAAGCCGGGTGAGCCGAAATGGGATTCACCGTGGGGTGAAGGCCGCCCCGCATGGCATACCGAATGCGTGGTGCTCTCGCATCGATACCTGGGCGAGCACCGCGACATCCATGCCGGAGGAAACGACCTCGTGTTCCCGCACCACGAGAACGAGATCGCGCAAGCCGAAGCTTTAGCCGGCAAGCCGTTCTTCCGATTTTGGCTGCACAACGGCATGTTGTCCATCGGCGGCGACAAGATGTCCAAGTCCGGCGGCAATTTCGATTACGCCAAGAATGTGCTCGCATCGTACGATCCGGAAACTGTTCGCTACTTCTATCTGTCGCGTCACTATCGCAAACCGCTTGATTATTCCGACGAGGGCCTGCAAGCCGCGCAAACAGCCGTCACGAGGATCCGAACGTCGCTTTCCGACGTAGAGGCCGAGCTTCGTGATTCCTCTGGTGCTTATGCTGACGCTGGGAAGACATTCGTGCATTCCCTCAGTGAATTTCGCGCTCGCTACGTCGAAGCTATGGACGATGACCTGAATACCGTCGCCGCCATCGGCGTCATCCAGGAATTGGTCTCTGCTACCAATCGCTTCCGCGCCGAGGCAACGGGTAACGACCGGTTGGCTCTGCTCGATGCCGTGGGTCTGGTCAAAGAGCTTGGCGAGCCATTGGGCTTGTTCTCGACAGCAAACATCAGCAAGAGCGGATTGGAGGATGGGCTCATGACGCTGTTGATCGAGTTGCGTAAACAACTGCGGGAGAAACGGGAATTCGAGCTGGCCGATCGTATCCGCGACCAATTGGCTGAGCTGGGCATCACGCTCAAGGATACGGCGCAGGGGACGATCTGGACTTCATCCTAAGCGTCCGCCTATTCCACCAAGCCGGAGACATCTTCGCGCTTCAGCCATTCGGCCATCCGCATGCGGACATCGTCCAAATTTGCTGCCGGTTTGTACGCGATGTCCGTCGGAATGAGCGCGGCCATCCAATCGCGTAGCGAGACAAGATGGATTTCTTGAATTCCAGCTCGATGGGCAGCCAGTGCATCGAGATGCGTGTCTCCGACGACCACCGCATGAGAAGGTTGAATGTGAAGCTGTTCCAGTGCCTTGAGAAACAGATCTGGTTCAGGTTTGGCCGCGCCATCGTCCCTTGTCAGAACGAGATCGAAGAACAGCGGATGCTTTGCGAGAACGGCTTCTACACTGCGGCGTGAATTGTTGGTGATCAAGGCGCATCGAATGTCCCTCCGCCGGAGCCATGAGAGCAACTCGATCGTACCGGGAATGAGTTGTCCGTTGGCAGCCCCCTCGGCTTCCGCCGCGTGAAGCAATTCGACGCCGCGGGCTCGAGTCTCAGGAGATGCGGTTCGAAGCTGATCAAGAATGGGCATTCCGTTTTGAGGCAAACCAAGCCGCTCACGAATAGCCAGGAAATCGATGCCGGAATCGTAAATCGTGCCGTCCATATCGAACAACACACAGATTTGATCCACGATGTGTTCCTTTTAGCCCGACGGAATGCCGGACGGATCACTCCACTTGCTGAAATGAGCACTCGCCCGTCCCACAAATCATGGATGGGCGAGTCTGATCGATCTTAGCGGATATTCACTACATGCAGCTTGATCTGATCCGTATACCGCGCACCGCTTCCGTCGGTAATCGTCACAACGACCCACACGTCTTCGCCGTCAGGGAAGTGTGTCGTTGGCACGTAGAACAGAGGATCAGATGCCGTCGGATCCAGAAACGATCCCTTGCTGGCAGACCATTCAAATCTTACGTCCGAGCAGATCGGATGAGGAATGGTCGTATGAAGCTGAACAAACGTGCATTCGTCCACACATTGCTCCATGTTTCGGTTGATGCCCGGCCTGTCCAACGGACACGTATTCCCGCAAGGCGTTCCACAGTACGTCGGCAGGCTGGAGCATGGTGCCGATCTACACGGACTGGATATTCGATGCGAGCAAGGAACCATATACGGCTGTAGCGTACGATCTGGAACAACAGGCCTCGGCCATGTCGTGCCGCAGGCTCCGCAAATGGTCGTCTGGCTTCTCGTCGTGACGTATTGAACAGGAGCCGGAGCGCTTGCTGCCGGAGTTACCGGTGCCCAGTACTCCTCCACCGCCGCGACTGATTCCGCGGGCACAGTCTCAAGCACCAGCGGAGCAGCCTGTTCGCCTGCAGGCATTCCCAACAATAGAAGAAGAACACCGCCCACCACAGCGGCCACAGCCAACCATGTCAAAAACGTCGTATTCATCCGACCCCTACCTCCCGTTCGGAATCCCCCATGATCCTCTTTGTACCACTCCCGGATGCAGTTCAATGTCCAAAAGGACAACACAGTATACAGTTTCCCTGTGTTCAACGAAGTTACGGAGATTACATTGGTAATGGTGCCTGGAAAACTGTCATCTTCTTGCTTGCCCTGGCACGTCGAGTGAAATAACCTTCAGCAATGCCAATCGAAAACGCCGCTTCAGAAGGGGATGAGGCTTGCATCTATGAGTGATTCCGATAACCCTGCCAATGCCCATGCAGCCATCCAAGCCGGAGTAGGTTATGTCCCGAGGAAGACGGCAACTCGGTCACTATACGAAGAAATGGGCTTTCGATGTGGTTTGGAGGTCCATCAGCAACTGAAGACCGCCCAAAAGCTCTTCTGCCGTTGCCCGGCCGGACGCTATCAGAGCGGAGATTCGTACGATGCGCAGCTTCTACGTCATATGCGTCCCACCCTCAGCGAGCTGGGGGAATACGACGGCACCGCGCTGATGGAGTTCAAGACGAAGAAGAACATCATCTATCGCATCAAAGGCGAAACCGTCTGCACCTACGACATCGACGATACGCCTCAGTTCGCGATGAACCGTGAAGCTCTGACTATCGCAACGGAAATCGCGCTGTTACTGGGAACCCAAATTGTGGGCGAGCTGCACATCACTCGCAAGCAGTATCTGGATGGGAGCATTCCGACGGGATTCCAACGAACGGCCATCGTCGGCATTCACGGCGAAATCCTGTTGGCTGAGAAGGCGGTCCGGATTCTTCAACTAAGCATCGAAGAAGATTCATGCCGTGAGGTATCCGACGTCGGCCATGAAAGGACGTATACCACCGATCGGCTGGGGATACCGCTGGTCGAGACCGTTACCTATCCCGATTTATCGACACCGGACGAAGCTGCCGAAGCCGCTCAGTACATCCGATTTCTCACTCGCAGCACCGGGAAAGTCAACGTGGGAATCGGAGCCACGCGCGAAGATGTCAACGTCAGCATCGAAGGTGGAACACGCGTCGAGATCAAGGGCGTTCAGCGTATTCGCTGGATCCCCGGACTCACTCATAATGAAGCGTTCCGACAGAAGGCCCTGCTCGGCATTCGTTCCGAATTGCTGGAGCGATTCCCGGATCCCAAATCATGGAAGCTTCTGACCGTTTCGCTCGATCCAAGCGAATATCAGGCAAATCTGCCCAGTGACGAAGAGCCCGAGGCTCTTCATGCAATCAACCTGCCTGGATTCGCCGGCATCCTCTCGTTCTTCACCAATCCGGGACGATGCTTCGCCGACGAGATTTCCGACCGCATCAAGGTGGTCGCTTGCATCGACAAACCGAACATGGCGCATTCGGAGGAGATCGACACGCGGCTCACGGATGCCGACTGGAGTCGCCGCATCCGAGACGTACTGTCAGCCCGTGCCGGCGATGCCCAGATTCTCATCTGGGGACCGAAGGCCGACATGGCCACGGCCGTTGAAACGATCGAAGAACGCTGCCGAATGGCGTTCGAGGGGGTGCCCAACGAAACCCGCAAGGCGTTGGCCGACGGGACGACCGTCTTCGAACGCGTGCTACCGGGGCCGGACCGCATGTATCCGGATACGGACTCGGCTCCCATCCCCATTGACGAAGCTGTCATCGAGCGAATTCGCGTCGCGCTTCCCCGAAGCATCGCCGACTGTTCGTCGCAGATGCAGAAATGGGGGGTCCCCATGGATTGCCGGCCGTTCATTCTCAAGCGCAACCTCTATCCCCTGCTAGAGAAGATGATTCGCAAGGAGGGGCTAAATCCGAGCTTCGCCGGCACCTTGCTCGGACATACGTTAAGACACGCATGCGGGGATCGGCCGGGAGATGTCGAATGGATTCTCGATGTTGTCCGCGAAGTCCGCAAGCGAGAGATGGAGACAGAGATCCTCAAGCCCATACTTCAATATGCATTCGCTGCCCCCAAGGCGAACTTCGACGGGCTCTTGAACCGAGTTGGCTATTCGCCGGCATCCGAAGCGGACGTGCTCGCGATGATTCCCGGCCTGATCGAGCGTTTTAAGCGTAGAAGACGCCGGACGTCCGAGCATGCCGTGCGAGACTGGGTCATGGGCCGGCTGCGTTCCGCAGCATTGGGCAACGTGTCTTTGGCGAAGCTGGCCGAAAGCATCGAGGAGGGAGTCGTCCAGTGAGCGAAGAAAGAACCAAGGGCTACCGCGACGAGGCCTTGAACACCCTGCAGAAATTTGCCATCGGCGTATGGGATGATGTTATCCTGGAAACGACGCGCGGTGAATTTCGAGGCATCATCCTGCCGCGATCCGAATTCGACGATTCGCACCACCTCGTTCTCAAGCTATCCACCGGGTACAACATCGGCATCGATATCCGCACCATCACCGAAGCCACCGTGCTGGGCTCCAAGGAAGCTCACTACAAGATTCCGGAGAAGGAATTCCCGGTTTCGCCGGACAAGCCGTACGTCAAGCTACTGGGAACCGGCGGCACGATCGCATCGCGGCTTGACTATCGAACCGGAGCGGTCATTCCGGCATTCTCGCCCGGCGAGCTATACGGCGCCGTCCCCGAGTTGGCCGACATCTGTAATCTGTCGACTGAGAAACTGTTTGCCGTCTTCTCCGAGAACATGGGACCCGAGCAATACATGACCTTGGCCAAAGCCATCGGAGCCGAGATTGAAAAGGGCATAGACGGCATCGTCATTGGGCACGGCACGGATACCATGCACCACACCGCCAGCGCACTGGCATTCATGGTGCAGAACCCTCCCGTTCCCATTGTGATGGTGGGATCGCAACGATCGTCGGACCGCCCGTCGTCCGATGCCGCT
>DAOVHV010000061.1 GCA_030671645.1 bacterium
GATCGGCGACTCCACGTTCACCCATTCCGGGATGACGGGATTGCTCGATTGCGTGAACGAGAACGCCAACGTCACCGTGGTCATCGCCGACAACCTGACCATCGCAATGACCGGCGGGCAGACCTCGTCGGCCAACAACCGGCTGGCCGACATCTGCGCAGGATTGGGAGTCGATCCGGCGCACGTCCGCATCATCGAACCCACCCCTAACAACCATGAGGAGAACGTTGAGGTGCTGCGTCAAGAGATCTCGCACACCGGTCCATCGGTCATCATCGCAGTCCGGGAATGCATCCAGACGGCGCGTCGATCACGCTCCAAAGGAGGGTCGTCGTGAAGCGCAACCTCATTCTTGCCGGCGTCGGAGGACAAGGGCTGCTTGCACTGGCCGCCGTCATCGGCGAAGCCGCTCGCTCGATGGGCCTTCACGTGCTGCAAGCCGAGGTGCATGGGATGGCACAGCGCGGCGGCGTGGTGCAAAGCCATCTGCGCTATTCCGATCAACCTATTCATTCAGCCTTGATCAAAGAAGAAACCGCGCACCTCATTCTCTCTTTGGAGCCGATGGAGGCCTTGCGGTATTTGCCGCACCTAACCATTGACGGAGCGGTGGTTACCAACTCGGCGCCATTCAAGAACATTCCCGACTACCCGGATGAGGAGACCATCGAGAAGGAGATCTTGCACATTCCCAACCACCGGTTTATTGACGCGGTTGACTTGGCGAAAGTGGCCGGAGCGATTCAAGCGGCCAACATGGTCATGCTCGGCGCCGGCGCACCGTTCCTGGAGCTACCTCTGGAGACTCTGGAAGCAGGGATTCGCACGGTGTTCGCCGGAAAGTCGGAGGCCGTGATCGAGACCAACCTCCGTGCCTTTCAATTGGGGCTCGAAGCCTCGAAGGCAGCCTCGTAGAAAGACGCTTTGCCTCTGATCGAATCCCAACCCTTGCTCTATCCATCTCGGCAGGCTAGTCTGTCTCCAACAACAGGATGAGGGAGGCCCCCATGTTTCATCGATGGAGTGTTGTTCTTGCTTTGGTGCTTGTAATCGCTGCGGGCATATCGCTAACCGGTGAGCCGGTGCGCATCGCCATGATCACCGACGTTCACGCTCACGACACCAACTCGCCCAACGAGCACAAGGTGATGGTCAATTGGGCCGAGCGCGTAGCCGCGTTCGTGGTCGCCGCCAATGACTGGCCCGCTGACACCGTTGTCAGTCTGGGCGATTACGTCAACGGGGCCTTTGTGATGGGAGCCGAGCTTGGGGATCTCGAGGATGCTGAGCGATTCCCCGACATCTTGGACGAGACCTTTGCCGTCTTGACGGAATTCGATGGACCGGTTCATTACGTGGTCGGCAATCACGACGTATACAACCTTTCAAAGGATCAGATTCTGGCCGCCACCGGCACGGAGTCGACCTACTATAGCTTCGACCTCAAAGGAGTCCATTTCGTCATCCTCGATGCCCAATTCGACAAGAGCGAGAACGACTATGGCCACATCGCATGGATGGTGCAAGGCCTCATTCCCACTGTTGAGATGGAATGGCTTCAAACCGATTTGGCCGCTTCCGACCTTCCGACGGTGGTCTTCGTTCATCAACCACTCGATTCCGATTTCGAGCTGCTGGCCGGCGGCCCTCCTATCGCGAATCATCTTGCCGTGCGGGACGTGTTGGTGGCCGACGGCGACGTCATCGCCGTATTCTCGGGACACGATCATGACGCCGACTATACCGAGATCGACGGCATTCACTATTTCACCATCGCCGCCATGGTCGATCACGACGAACCGACCCCATTGACTTGGGCCATGGTGACGGTAGACGCCGATGCGGGCACCCTTGTGGTGGAAGGTGCAGGGCTTCAGCCCGATTTCGACGTGAGTTTCTGATGTCGGCCACGCGACGCCCTGGCAACTGGATGCGTGATTGTGCTTTACTCAGCCTGCTGTTATTCGGCCTGTTCGCACTGTCGGGGTTCGGCGCGGAAGATATCGTTCACATCGGCCTCATCACCGACACTCACGCACACGATTTGGACTCGCCCTCGGAAGGCAAATGGATGTCGCACACCGAGGAGCGATTGTCCGCGTTCACCACAGCGATGAACGAATGGGGACCGGACTTCGTCATCGAGCTGGGAGACTTCATCAACGGCTGGGTCGTGTTCGGCACGTTGCCCGGCGATCCGGCGCGCATTCCCGATATTCTGGCGTGGGCCGACGGGCTGTACGATCAGTTCGATGGCCCCGCTTACCACGTCGTCGGCAATCACGATCTCTACAACCTGGACAAGACGCTGTACCTCGATATCCTCGGCATCGACGCCACGTATTACAGCTTCGACGTAGGTGCCTATCACTTCATCGTGCTCGACGTACAGTACGCCGAAGACGGATCGGATCTAGCCCACACCTACACCGGCGTGGCCGGATTCGTCCCCGAACCCGAATTCGAGTGGTTGCGAGCCGACCTTGAAGCGGCTGAGCGTCCAACGATCGTGTTCGTCCATCAGATGCTGGACGACTTCATCGAGGAGTGGGGCCGGCCCACCGTCATCAACCAGTCGCAATTGCAGCAGCTGTTCGCCGAAGACGGAGACGTCATTGCAGTCTTCCAAGGCCACGATCACGACAACGTTCACAACGTCATTGACGGCATCCATTACGTCACCTTTGAAGCGATGGTCGATCAAGACACGCCGCCTACGTGGGCTCAAATCTCGCTTGACCCCGGTTCTCGGAGCATCGTCATTGAAGGCTTCGGTGTGCAGGCTTCCTATGAGCTGTCCTATTCGGGAAGAGAGTAGCGAATCCCAGACTTCGCCAAAGGAGCGATCATGATCGTTGAGTTCTCCATCATCCCAGTCGGAAAGGGAGAAAGCCTGAGCCCATACGTGGCGGAGGCATTCAAGATCATCGAAGCCAGCGGCGTCGCCTACGAGCACCACGCCATGGGCACGAACCTCGAAGGCGACTGGGACAAGGTGATGGCCGTCATCAAGGCATGTCGTGACAGGCTGCTCGAATCGTCCGACCGCGTGTCGCTGTCCATCAAGATTGACGATCGAAAGGGGGCGACGGATAGCATCACGAAGAAGGTTCGTTCCGCCCAACAGAAGATGTAAACAGAGCACCGCTCCTGATTCGTCGGATTGCAGAAGAGACCCCTTTTTTCGTAGAGTAATGCATGCACATGGATCTTCGTAGACTGCCCAAGGCCGAATTGCACGTCCATCTCGATGGCTCGATGCGACTGAAGACCATCAAGGACCTTGCTGCTACCTTGCCCGAGGAAACAGCGTTTCCGAAGCGATTTGGTTTCAAGAAAGCGGTCACACCACCGCAACGTTGTTCGCTTCCTGAATATCTCCAGGCATTCGACGTCACCGTCGCCGTGCTGCAAACGGCAGCGGCATTGGAACGGGCTGCTTACGAACTCTGCGATGACGTGTCCCGCGACAACGTGCTGTATCTCGAAGTTCGGTTTGCCCCGCTGCTACATCTCGAAGCCGGCTTGAGCCCCCGTGAGGTTGTTCAAGCGGTGCTACGAGGTTTGAAACGAGGCGAAGAGAAGTTCGGCATGCATACGGGGCTGATTCTGTCGGCCATGCGCGACCGCTCGCTCGAGCATTCCATGGAAGTGGCCCAATTGGCGGCCCAATTCTCTTCCAAGGGCGTAGTCGCCTTCGATTTGGCCGGACCGGAGCGCCAGCATCCACCTCAAATCCATCGCGAAGCCATCGCCATGGCACGGGAATCCGGAGTACATCTGTCGCTTCACGCTGGTGAGGGATGTTGTCCGGAACAGGTGCGCGCAGCTCTAGAAATGGGGGCCGAGCGCATCGGTCACGGCGTGTATCTGCACAAGGATCCCGTCACCGAGAAACTGGTTGCCGAGCTGGGCATCCCTCTGGAAGTTTGTCCGACCAGCAATCTTCAAATCTCGGGAATCATGGAATCCTATGCCGATCACCCGCTCAAGCGATATTTCGACCTCGGAATTCCCATCACACTGAACACGGACAACCGTTTGATGTCGAACATCGATCTGACGCATGAATACCAAGTCGTCGTCGACGCGTTCGGATTCGACGCACAACAGATTCGGAAGATCAGCCTCAACGGTGTCGAAGCGGCGTTTGCTCCTGAATCCGTCAAAGACGAGCTACGTACGAAGCTTGACGAGTTCTTCTCCTAGTCCTGGGAATCGGCGTCAGTTCCAGTCCTGTGTTTGTTCTTGTCGTTCTTCCTGAAGTTTCCGGAGGTGCGCTTCAACAAGATCTTTTTCGTTTGCCCGCGCCGCAGCTACCCACTTAGTCAGCTCGACAATTCTGCTTGTCGGATCCGTGCCCGCAAACAGCGTCTGTTCAACTTCCGCTTCGGTTCGCACATGCTGCTCGAACCGCTGCTTGAGTCTCAATCCGTTCACAAAGCTGCTCCCTTTGTGGCAGTTGTTGGTGAATACATAGACCTTCTTTGCGGCTTCAAGGGATCCTTCAATCCGTTGTGCCCATTCTTCGAGTTCCTCGTCGTTGTAGAGATAGTCGTAGCGATGGCTTCCCGTCGGAGGGTTGTACCACATCGCCTTGTTTCTGCCATGCAGCCTGTAGTAGGCAACATCGTTGGTCATGATGTTTGTGGGCGCAGGAAGAGCGCTGATTTGTGGAAGATCGACATTCACAAATCCGAGCCGAAGCTTCTCGAGCAATTCGTAGACGCGATCCTGATTCCAGCTGTTATGCCTGAACTCGATGCTCGTCTTGATATCGTTGGGAACGAAGACATCGGCGACCTTCTCCAGGTGATCCAACGCGGAATCGTTGAGGTGAAAGGCCTGAGGAAATTGGAGGATCACACCTCCCAGTTGTCCCGCATCGATCAGCGGCTTGAGGGAACCGACGAACGACGGGGCAACCGCGGCCATCTTCTCCCGCTCATGCGTCATTCCCTTGGGTGCCTTGACCACGAACTCGAAGTCGGCATGAACCTTCCGAAGCATCCCTTCGAACATCCCAGGCGTGGGATCGCGATAGTAGGTGAAGTTGATCTCGACTGCATCGAAATCTTTGGCGTAGGTCTTCAACATGTCGGATGGCCGTGTTCCTTCAGGATAAGCGGTGCCGATCCAATGAGAAAACGAGTATCCCGAAGTTCCGATCCGCAATTCCGCAGTCATGATTCATCCTAGCACCGGGCTAGTTCGATGAGAAATCGAACGAACTCGCCTCAGCGAAACCGCCAACGTGCTCGGGAAGTTTTCGCGGCAGTGCCGCAGCCGCAACCTGAATGGCACTGTTCCCGAATCGACTCTGAATTACATCGATCGCACGGTTCAATCTCCGTCGGGTTTGATCCTCTGGAAGAAGAGGAATGGGAACGCCTTTCTCATCGACCAAGTTGGATGTCGAAACACTAATACGAGCCATGGAATCCGGTTGCACAGGGATCAGAGAGAGAACGCGCATGCATGCTTCGTAGATCGACGCACCATCGTCAGTTGGCAGAGCAAGTGTTGTTTGTTTCCCATAGTGCCCGGACATCACTTCCAACGAGAACCCGCAATGAACGGTTCGAGCCAAGTATCCATGCTTCCTCAATCTGCCGGCAACAAGATCACACAAGCCGCGTAATACAGTCAAAGCAAGCTCTCGAGGGCGAATGTCAGGCGGCAGGGTTCGAGAATGCCCGACGGATTTCGGCGGCGGGATTTCCGTATAGGGAACAACGGGAGTCGGGTCTTGGCCCAACCCCACTGCCTTGTAGAACACCCCATGAACCCCGAACTCATTCTTCAGAATGGAAACAGGACACTGCCCCAATTGCGCCAACGTCCAAATGCCAAGGCGAGACAGCCGTCGTTCGATGCGTTTGCCAATGCCACAAATATCCGCCACTTTGGTCGTGGCCAGCAATTCGGGCAATTCCTCTGGATCGAGGAATCCGATGCCGTTGGGTTTGTAGCACTTGGCGATCAGCTTGGCGAACGTCTTGTTATCGGCAATTCCGATGGTGGCTGTGATGTACTTTCCAAGTTCACGTTTGAAGTCTCGCTGAATGGATTGCGCAAATCTGACCGCCCCCCCATAGCCAGGCGCCTCTTTCGTGATATCCATATAGACTTCGTCGATGCTGGAAACTTCGATCATCGGTGTATACCGCTTGAGAATGTCGATGAACCGTTGCGTCAGCGAAAGATATTTCGAACCATCCCCAGGAACGAGGAGCAGCTGAGGGCACAACTTCTTGGCTTCCCAAACCGGCATCCCCGCCTTCAGCCCGAATTTCTTCCCC
>DAOVHV010000078.1 GCA_030671645.1 bacterium
GGCTGCGTTCCACCAGACATCAGGCGAGGGAGACAGTGTGGCGGCGATACCAAGCCGCAACGATGGATCGAAGGATTCGACCGCCCCCGACTCGTAGTTCATGGGCACCGAATAGGCTGATTCAAACATGGCAGCCATGTGAATGCTGCCGACATCGATCATCAGGGCGGGATCGACTGACCATCCTCCTCCGGAGGTAGGCGACGAAACGCGCAGGTATCGCCATCGAACGCCGAATCCGAACGAGCCGATAGGGACGCCTCCGGAAATCGTGATCGCTTGCGACGCATAGTGAAAAGATCCCTGGGGCGAGGCAATGGCACCGGAATCGAGCAAAGACACATTGAATCCAATCCCAGGCATTGCCAAGCTCACCGAACCGTACGTAATTCCGCTGAACTGGCGAACATACAATGACGAAAACCCTGCGCCGGTGAGTCGCCCCAGTGCCGCCGGATTGTGGATAACAGCCGTTTCATCGTCGACAAGTGCCGTGAAGGCGCCACCGAGACCCAATCCGCGGGCCGAAGCTCCCAATTCGAATGAAGCTCCGGTGAGCCCCATGCCCCATCCAGTACCAACGGACGCAATCACCGTCATTAACGTAACTGCCAGCGAGATTCGCTTCTTCATCGTGCGATCACCAGCTTGCCCACTGCGGACGTTCCTCGATTCGTAACCAAGACATACAAATAGAGACCAGAGGCCACCGATTCGCCTCGATTCGTAATCAACGGCCATTCAAACCGATCGTCGGAAGGAAGGACGGAAGCATCGTACACAAGAGCGCCATCAACGGAGTAGATCCGTAACTCGGCCGCCGTTGTGCCGACAAGGAAGTCGATGATGAATCGAGCCATGGTATCGACAGGATTCTCTTCCAAGGTGATAGTCGGCATTTCACTCCCATTGGAAGGAGGATCCACTGGCGGTGGTTCGGGTTGCTCGACATTGGCCACCGCGGCTGCCACGTTCAGTTTCCCCCATCCCCAGCGATCATTGGGCACAGCCCCGGTAAACCCGTCACGCGTTGCCGCATCAGTCAACAAGGATCGGACTTCACCTGCCGTCAGTTGCGCGTTGATCGACAATAGCAAAGCGGCTGCTCCTGAAACATGTGGGGCTGCCATGCTTGTTCCCAACTCCATGGTGTGAACGCCATCAGGGTTGACGAGATATCCGTGCCACAATGCATCGTCAGAAAGTGCCGCGCCAACCCATGCACCAGGCGCACTGATTTCAGGTTTGGTGCGGCCATCGCGGGTTGGTCCTTGACTGGAGAACGACGACAACACGCCCAGCGGATAGCTGGGCAAGTAGTTCTGATCTCCTGAAAGGGACGGCCAAACGGCCTTGGTGTTGAAGGCACCGACTGTGATCACATCATGTGCATTGCCCGGCTCATCGATGGTGGAAGAGGAATCACCATTAACGATGACGCCCGAACCATTGATGATCCAGACATCGAATCGCCCGCCGTTTCCTCCCATATCGGTAACTGTTACTTGCCATTGTCCCGATCCGGATAAGCCGCTCAGCCGGATAAACACCTCATGATCGCCGTTGTTGGGATTCACGCCCGATGAAGCGTTGTCAAGACGAACGGTTCCAAATGCCGTTTGGACGATTCCGGAATCCATACCCCAGAGAGCGACAATGGGCGGTCCGGACGGTGGACTGATAGTAACCGTAAACCGCGACGAGCCCGGATACCACATGCCGAGTTCTGCATTCCAGCCATCGGGATCGATGCGAAACGAGGAGGTATTGCCAAGCAGGGTATCTGATGTATGAATGGCTTGATCCCCTTCGTTACCTGCGGATACCACGATTACGCGGCCCGGTCGTCCGCGTACCAACTCGGTTATCCCCTGCTCAAACAGACTGGTACCGTCGTGGGGGCCCTCATGCCCTCCCAGGCTCAAGTTGACGACTGCCGGCAACCCGAGCGCATCCGCAAGATCGAAGATATATTCAACGCCGGCCAGGATGTCTGAGGTGAAATAAGTTGTCTTGACCATCACGATCCAAGCCTCGGGCGCTACACCGACGAACCCTTCGGAGGACGACGATCCATCGCCGGCGGCAATTCCCATCACGTGCGTTCCGTGGCCGTCCGCATCTTTCTGGCGAACGATCCCTGCACTTGAACCGTGCCCGTTGGCCAAATCCGTTTCGATATCCTGACGGCTGTATTCGATCCCGAACAAGCCATACGATTGATCGAGGATGGCCAGGATTCGCGACGATTCTTCAAATCCATCGCCGTCAGAGTCATATCGAAAATCCAGATGTGTGTAGTCGATGCCGGTATCGATCGCGCCGACAATCACACCTGCGCCGGTGATCGCCGGCGTCAAAGAACGCAGACCGTCCGCGTAGATGGCTGGTAGACTGACATCTAATGTCGGGGACGTTTGCCGTGACGGTTCAATGTAGACGACGTCCTCGTCTTCAAGCATGGTTAGGATTTCCTGAATCGTAGCAGACACTCCCAAGATGCTGCCAGTTGACGCTGTCACAGGAAGGCCATGGAAGCTCCTGCCTAGAAAGGTCCGATCCAACTTCACCAAGAGCTTGATCTGTTCGTTCTTTGCTGCCAGAGGCCAAGAGAATTCGTGCGAGCCACCTTCCAATAGGCTCTGGATAGAGGTTCCGGCATCCGGCAATTGAAGAGCTTCTTCAACAAATATCCGCAACGATGGATCCAAGCGCTGAGCAGATGAGTCGTCGCCAATGGCCGAACTTGATGCCAAAGAGATGAGAAGAATCAAACCAATGAAGCATCGATCTAATGTCTTCTTCACTCTTCTCCCCCTCAAATCAGGAGGCATTGTAGCAGATTCATTTGGGAGCATAAAGGAAGCCTGTTACCTCGAAAGCGCTTTCACCATAGGGCGCGTTCCTCGTCTTTACAGTTCAAAGAGTGCTGTGGTATGATCGGCATCTATTGAGCCTACACTGAATAGGATCGGGTGAGGAAATCGATCCGCTAGGAAGAGCGTTCGGCATACAGGAGCACTGTGACTGAGCAAGAACAGAGGAAAAGCCCGGCACCGATCATCGACGAGGAAATGGCGGCAAGCTACAAGCAAGCCATCGAGCGGGCGATCGCCCATCTTCCCGTCAAGAACGGCGTTGTCAACATCGATTCCATTTGGATCGAAACTTCCATCCCGTACAAGATCTTGGATGAGCTACTCCGGCGCGACGACCTGGAGTTGCCGGACAACGTGGATCGCATCAACCTAAAATCAAACGTTCGTGCAAAGGAACAAATTCGAAAGAGCCGACACCGACGCAAAAGAAAACCCAGAGCGAAAGGGTAGGCGATGCCTGAAACGAAACCAGCCACCAAATTCCCTATCCGCTTCGGGACTTCCGGTTTTCGAGGACGCTGGGGCATCGAATACACCGAGTCGAGCGTGCGTGCCACAACTCAGGGAATCTGCGATTACTTGGCGGGCGAGGGGCTGGCCGGTGCGGACATCGTCGTCGGGTACGACAGCCGTTTGTACGCCGATCAAGCAGCTGGATGGGTAGCTGAAGTGGGCTTGGGAAACGGATTTCGCGTTCATCTAGCCAGCAGAGACACACCCACTCCCGCCCTTGCTTTTCATGCCACCGTCGGGCTAGGCGGAAAGACCGTCGCCGGGATCATCAATTGCACAGCCAGTCACAACCCAGTGGAGTGGCACGGCATCAAGTTCTCTCCCGGCAGCGGCGAGCCCGCGCCGGCCGCGGCTACCGATGCCGTCACGAAATATGCCAATCACCATTTGATTTCGGAAGCGACAATAGTTTCGTCGGATTTGCGACAAGCGGCGGCACAAGGCCGGCTCTTTCGTTTCGATCCACAGATCGACTACTGCCAGTGGTTGTTGGATGCGGGGAAGTCGGACGCTCGCATTCCTATCGATCCGGATGCTATCGTCCGTTTCTTCACTGATGAGCGGCGAATCATCGTCGATGAAATGCACGGTGCCGGTCGTGGCTACTTGCCATGGATTCTCGACCGCATCGGCGTTTCCTATACATTACTACATGGAACCAAGGATCCCCGGCTCGGGGGCCTACATGCAGCCAATCCCGAGGAACCGAACATCGATCTACTAAAGGGCACTGTGCTGGCCGAATCGGCGATCGTCGGTTTGGGCCTCGACACGGATGCCGACCGTTATGGCATCGTGTCCTCAGGCGGTGAGTATTTCTGGCCGAACCGAATTCTTAACATGCTGACCTATTCGCTCGGCGTAGATCGGGGCCTCACCGGGCGTCTGTCCATGTCGTTTGTTACCACACATCTGGTGGATGACATCGCCGCCGACATTCCGGACAACGAAGCCAATCAGCCTCTTCCAGGAAGCCTGCCACCTCATATGCGAGCACCCGAGTATCAGATCTATGTGGGCGAACCCAGCGCTCTTTCCCCTAAGCATTCGTTTTACGTTCCCACTGGATTGAAGAATCTGGTTCTCGTTCCGCAAATGGATCGTGACTACCAACTGTTGACACCGAGACCGGAGCGCTGGATGGACCATATGCTGTTGGCGGGCGAAGAAGCCGCCGGGCTAACCACGCGCGGCCATATCCCTGACAAAGACGGCATTTGGGCCAATCTGCTGGTGCTTGATCTGATGGCTCGTTATCGCACTTCATTGGATGAGATCTGGAATGACATCACCAGCCGTTATTGGCGGCCGAAGTTTGACCGCGTATTCGTGCCCGCCTCGCCGAACGCGTCCACCGCACTCATTGATACTTATCTGCAAGAATTCGCAGGGGCACAGCCTGGGGAAAAGTCGTTCGCCGGATGCCCCGTCGTCTATCTGGGAGGTATTCCCGGCACGTACGCTGAATTCCGGCTGGCGGATGAAACCGCTAGCACCAACAACTTCTTGCACATCCGGCCGTCAGGCACCGAACCTCTCATCCGCGTGTATCTGGAAACTTCATCTGATCTCGCGTTGACGGCGCTACGCGACCGGATCAACGCAGATGTGGCTGCCATCTAGTCAAACTGAACGGACGCTTGATTCTTCACTCAAACACCGTGGGACTTGACGATAGTCGTTCCAGACACCAACATGTTCCCGTGACCGCCTGCAATCATGCAAATTGAGGCGGCATCAAGTAGGAGTTCAAATGGCTCAAGACAGAAACGGAGACGCGTATGATTTCTCCGCCATCGAAGAACGCTGGCGCGATTTCTGGAGTGAACGTGGGTATTTCCGAACGGACACCTCCGCTCGAGAGGAAACCTATTACTACCTCAACATGTTCCCCTATCCCTCCGGGTACCTACACGTGGGGCACGGCCGCAACTACATCATCGGCGACGTGATCACTCGCGTGAAAATCATGCGCGGCTTACAAGTCTTGAACCCGATGGGCTGGGATGCTTTCGGCCTTCCCGCCGAGAACGCAGCCATTGAGAACGAGACGCATCCTTGGACCTTCACCAAGAAGAACATCGGAACTTCGAAAGAGCAGTTTCGTACCTGGGGCGTCCAATTCGATTGGGATCGCGAAGTCACCACGTGCTTGCCCGATTATTACAAGTGGACGCAATGGTTGTTCGTTCAGCTGTACAAGCACGGCCTGGCTTACAAGAAGAAAGCAACAGTCAATTATTGTCCCACTTGTGACACCGTGTTGGCCAACGAACAGGTGGTGGGTGGTGAGTGCGAACGCTGCGGCACGCCGCCCGAGCCGCGGGATTTGGAGCAGTGGTTCTTTAAGATCACCGACTTCGCGCAAC
>DAOVHV010000146.1 GCA_030671645.1 bacterium
GAATGCACCGAGCAGGTCATCAGTCGCTTCTTGCCCAATGTGCTGACGGTTCGAGCCCTTCAGCAACTGGGCATTGAGAATCAAGACTTGGCGGATCGGCTTCCCGGATTGATGGCCGAGGGCATCGAGAAGCTGTACGTCAGGCAAAACTACGACGGCGGATGGGGATGGTGGGACAGCGATCATTCGAACCCCTATCTTTCGGCCTATGCCGTCTATAGCCTGTTGCAGGCCGAGCGAGCCGGATACTCGATCCAAGACAACGCGCTCAACAACGGACTCGATTTCCTTGCCCGCTCTTTGGTGTCGCCTGAACACGTCACGTCGTTCGTGTCCGCTAATCGCCAGGCTTGGCTTGCTTACGTGCTGTCCGAAGGCGACCGGCACTCCGAGGCGCTGAAGGCGGCCGAAGGCTTATTCGAACATCGCGCCAAGCTCAGCCACTACGCCCGCGCATGGCTGGCAATGATCCTGGAACTCTCGAGCGGCAACTCCGGAGCCGTCGATACGCTACTCTCCGATCTCTACTCCGAAGCCATCATCTCTCCTACCGGCGTTCATTGGGAAGAGGCTGACTACGACTGGTGGGCCATGAACACGGACACTCGGTCAACAGCCATTATTTTGGACGCTCTCGTTCGCCTCGATCCCGATCAACCGCTGCTCCCCAACGTTGTACGCTGGCTTATGGTGACGCGAGTGGACGGTATCTGGGAAACGACGCAAGAGACAGCCTGGGCGTTGATCTCACTGACGGATTGGATGGTGGCCACTGAGGAATTGGCCGCAACGTACGACTTCTATGCGTCAATCAACGATGTCGAAATCTTCGAAGGCCAAACGGATGGATCGCCGCTGGATGCCCCGATCCAGCTCACGATCGGAGCTGACGGATTGATTCCGAATGCAGGCAACGAGCTGACCATCTCACGCGGAGAGGGTTCCGGGCGTCTTTACTACACGGCTCATCTGGAATCGTATATCCCGGTCGAAGAGATCGACGCGCTCCAACGAGGCATTATCGTACAGCGCCAATATGTGTCCTCCACATGCGCATTGGGTGAAACGTGCAGCGAACTCGATACTGTCTCCACCGGAGAGGAAATCCAAGTGCGTTTAACCATCATCGCGCCGCACGATCTGTACTACGTGGTGGTCGAAGATCCATTCCCGGCTGGCTGTGAGGCAATCGATCCCTCGTTGGCAACTACGAGTCTGGCGGCAACCGAACCGGGCTTGTTCCGAGATACCGAAGACGACTGGGGATGGTTCTATTGGTGGTGGTGGCGCTGGTATTCGCGCTCCGAGTTCCGAGACGAGAAAGTCGTGCTATTCGCGGACTATCTGCCTTCGGGAACCTACACTTTCCAGTACAGCTTGCGTGCCGTGGTTCCCGGCGAGTACGGCGTGTTGCCCACACTGGCAAAGGAGTTCTACTTCCCTGAGGTGTTTGGACGTTCAAGCGGACGAAGTATGGTCATCGAACCAACAGAGGACTAGAACCTCAGTGACCGCGTAAGATTTGAATGGCGTGGGCGTTGTTGGAGCAAGTCAGCACGACGACGCCCACCTTCCCTTCCTCGGGAACCGAGATATGGAGATCGTCAATAGAGATGTCTTTTCGGGCCAACGCTTCGCTGACCCGGCGAAGAAAGCCGAGATGATGCGGCAATTCCAGCATCACAACATCGCGCTGACTGAGTTCGAATCCAGCATCTCGCAAGGCCTCGCAAGCATAGGATTGCGAGGTCGTGAGCAAGTGAACGATCGCTTCTCCCTCGATCGAGCGGAGACGAACCGCCAGAAGGTTGATACCCATTTCGCTGAGCACGCGTGCGATTTCGGCAAGAACGCCTACGCGATCCTCAGAGCGTAATACGATTTCCTGTTGTAGTTGCGCGTCAATCATGATTTGGCCTCTTGATGTTCCCTTGACCATGACAAATCGCCTCAGCCGTGAACTAAGAGGCTGTGGCCCGCTGCATCAGGTTATCTGACGCTCCGGCAGGGCCCATTGACCCCGGTCACTTGGATGCCGTACCAATGTCCCTTTTCCATTGCAGCCCAGTCCTTCCTGATGTGTGCTACATCACATACGGTTAGGCGTCATGTTGGCGTGCCTGCGAAGAGCTCAGAGAACGGTCGTGATCGCCGTTTCATTGGTGGTTCTGTTCGGCCTCAGTGGATGGTCCGTTGAGGTCAGCACTTTGTCCACTCCCAAACAGGGAGCTCCAGGCTCTTTTGTGACGCATGTTTTTGGAGTCACCAATGATTCTTCGAATCCCGAAACTTACTCCCTCGAATTCGCCGCTCCTACTGGATGGGGCATTCTCGGCGCGCCAACCTCGATTGCCCTGCAGCCGGACGAAGAAGGAACGCTGTTCGCCACCGCAACCATCCCACCCGGCGCAGTCGCCGGAGAGTATGATTTGGAGTTGACGGTCACTTCGCAGTCCGATCCGCTCGATCGTGGAACGGCATCGGGAATCGTGACTGTTACTCCGATGAACGAAATCGAGCTGCTGGCTCCGACAGGAGCCGGCATTGCTCCTGGAGACTCCATTACCTACGAATTCGTGCTCGTGAATCGCGGTAATACGCAAGATTCGTTCGCACTTGCGGCCACATCGTCGCTCGGGCTCACCGTCACGCTGTCCCACACGGCCGTTGACTTGGCCCCCCAAGAGAGGCTGACGTTTACCGTACAACTTGAGGTCGCAGTCGGCGTCGACCCAGGCCGCGACGTTCTAACAGTGATCGCGGAATCGACCCTCTTTGACGGCGTCGAGGCCGATGCCATCGTGTTTACCTCGGTGTTGCCTCCAGCCCCGGACGCCGTTAGAGGAACAGTGATGGAAGAGTTGCCCGCGCGAATTCGATTGTCGATCGACAAGAACGTCATGACCGGAACCTTCGATAGCCAACTGACGTTTTCCACTTCCGGTCAGATTCTGGGGGGGTATTTCTCGTCCTTCTTCAGCCTGCTCGATCCTCTCGGGCCTTCACAAGCCGACATCAGCTCGTTCTCGATGCTTTATCGGCGCCAGCCCACCACATTCTCCATCGGCAACGTATCGCAGCGACTGACCGATTTGATTCGTCTCTCTTGTACGGGCGGGTCTCTTGAGGTCGACGCCGAGTATTACGATTTGTTCATGATCGGTGGTGGAAGCAGCGACGAGACCCGGTTCGCCGGATACCTAGCATTGGGACCGGACGTCGCCAATGTAGGCATCGGTTACATGGGGATCCGGGACCCTGTTTCGGTATCGCAATCCATTTGGACGGCAACCGCACATGCCGAACCCTTGGAAGACTGGACGCTGACACTGGAAGGAAGCTTGGGCCTAGACGGCCAGCTAACCAGCCGCGCTCTCTTCTTCAATACGACCATCGATTCTTCCGGCTACTTCTTCAGCGGAAGTGCATTCTCTGTGGGAACCCACTTCCCCGGACAACGAACTGATTCTGCCGGAATCGAGGTCTCGCAACGCCTACGGCTCTCCGAGCTCTCGCTGAGCGCCTCGTTGTCCCATGAATGGGACAACGTCAGCCGTGATCCGCTGGAGCCGACGCGTATCCAAGACGATTTGGGTTTCAATCTCACGGCCACTCCTCTGGAAGATGGCCCCACGCTGGCATCGACCATTAATTTCTCCTGGGACCGGTA
>DAOVHV010000114.1 GCA_030671645.1 bacterium
TACGAATGGCGGTCATGATGTCGTCGGCACGATGGGCGTGGATGTGCGCCGGAATCTCCTTGGTCAGGATCATGGCCAAGGCTTCCAGCTTCAGATCAATCTCGAACGGGTCCGGCTCTTTGGCATCTTCCACGCCGGCGTTGAAATCGGCCAGCTTCTGCTCGTGCTTGGCCTTCTTGGCCATATAGGCTTGGCCCTTGGTCAGCCATTCGCGAAGGATACCCGCGTTCCCCATTCGCGTCGACGGCGTGCGCTTCTGTTCGCCATAGACACGCTTAGGGTTTTCGCCCAGCGCCATCTTCATTCCGGCGGGGAAGCGAACGAGCATATCGTTGATCGTACGTCCACGCGTCTTCACGACTGCGGTTTGACCTCCCACCAGATTGCCCGATCCGGGACCGGTGTTGATAGTGCTGATGCCGGCCTCTCGCAGGTCTTGGAAGGCCTTGTCTTCGGGGTGAATGGCATCGATAGCACGCAGGTGAGGCATGACGGGATCGGTCATCTCGTTGCCGTCGGAATGATCCCATCCCACGCCATCGGCAAACACGCCAGTGTGGCAATGGGCGTCGATCATGCCCGGAATGACGTACTTGCCGGTGGCATCAAGAACGTCCGCATCGGCGGGAATCTCCACTTCGGATCCCACAGCCGCAATCTTGCCGTCTTCGATCAGAATGGTCCCGTTGGCGATGGTCTCCTCGGGGGTGAGAATGATGGCACCCTTGATTGCTTTCACGCTGGTTCCTCCTCGCGCTACGAAACGGTTCACGGTCACGGCGCAATGCCGTCTCATGTGGCTGCGGCACGGCACCGTCTTGTCGACAGGTGTTCCTGAGTGAGTATATTTATTTGGTAGGCCACTCTCCATGATCGGAAGTGAGTCAGGCCTTCAGAGAGGGACTCTCCACGGAGGAAAGTCCCTACAAGATCTCAGCTAATGGCGCAGGTAAGACAGATTTCGGAATCGAAGCCTTGGCCGTCTTGTTGGGATCGACCAATTGGCTGATGCCGATGTCTACAGCGAGACTGGCCAACATGTAGGCGTCTTCTTTGCTGAGACCACGGGCCGTTTGCAGGAAGGCGACGGTTTGACGAGTGGCCTCGACCAGGGCTTCTTCAACGGTGGGAAGCGACACGAGGATATGAACCGCAGTTTCCGTTTCCACCATCGGCCATTGAGGGGATCGCCCTTCGACTCGATCCACTTGAACCGTGATTCGTGCCGCCACCTCGCACGCTGACACACAGACTTCACCGTCTCCCATCACGGCATGAACGTCGCCCATGGCCAACATGGCGCCGTCCTGAAAGACTGGGAGATAGACAGTCGCTCCGACTCCGATTTCCTTGGTGTCCATGTTGCCACCGTGGCGATGCGCGGTCCCGGTTGGGAAGGAACCGGATTCAGGAGCCACACCGATGACACCGATCATCGGTCTGGCCACCAACGCAAGGTCGCCGAAATGGACCCATCCATCGCGAATGGGAAGGATTCGTGTTGCGTGGTTTTCAATTTCGTCGGCCAGCACGCCCAGTCCTGGTCCGGTCACAATGGCACCCTGATCTTCCATGTCGATCGAAAGCACCTGAACGATCAGGGTGTCGCCAGGCCCAACGTTCTCAATCCGCACGGGGCCGGTGGCCGGATTGACACGGTTGAAATCCAATCCGGAAAGAATGTCCGTCTCCGCACGGATTTGGCCTCCCAGGGCATCTAGCGCATCAAAGCAGGCCGACTCACCAACAGCAATCGTTCCCACCGGCGCAAGATCGGGAGCAAATGCATAGATGTGTTGATTCGAAGGAACCGTCTTCATGAGTCCTCCTACCACACCATCGGCACGTAGCCCGCTTTGATGGCGTCGGAGATGGGCGCGCCGACGTACTCGATGGCGCAACCGAGCTCGTCGAGCAATTCGGATACCAAATACTTGTCCGAGCAGTACTTGCAGGCTACCGGAATCAGTCCCTCGCCGATCACGGCTTCCACCATCTCCCGCAGCGCCGGATCGGTCGCCACCTGGGTCTCCGATGGGCCGAACAAGAATACCTTGACATCGCTCATCCATCCCTGCTTGGCGGCGTTTCGGGCATACATCAGCCCCATTTCCAATACGCGCGGGTCGCCGCTCGCCAGGATCACGGCCAGCTTATCGTTCATGAGAACTCCTTTCGGATCGTTCAATGTCATGGCTGAAGAGTACTCGATTCGCTCGCCGATGAAACCACCGCTGTAAACCGCCGCCCCTGCAATTCGAAGGTTTCGTTCCAGGCCGAGGTTATGTAACATTTGAATTCCCCCGGAGTATGCAGGGAGTTTGCATTCGCTATTGACAAACGGAGTCAGAGATGACCGATCACAGCTCACAATTGGGAACAGCCCCGATCCGATCATTGCTGATCAAGATGTCAGCCCCGGCCATGGTGGGGTTGATGGTGCAAGCGATGTACAACCTGACCGATACCATTTTCGTCGGCCGAGGTGTTGGGTCGCTGGCCATCGCCGGTATCGCAATTTCGTTTCCCATTCAGATCACGGTGATAGCGCTGGCTCAGTTGTTTGGCATCGGGTTCTCATCCATCGTGTCCCGGCGCCTGGGCGCAGGAGATCGTGAAGAGGCCAAGCACGCACTCGGCAATCTGTTCACACTGGTCATCTTCTTCAGTGCAGTCATTGCCGTTTGCGGAAGCCTGTTCTTGCCTTCTCTCCTGAGGCTTTTCGGAGCAACCGAAGGCATTCTGCCCTATGCGGCCGATTACTCACGAACCATTCTGCTCGGCACACCCTTCTTCATGTTTGCCATGGCGACCACCGCAATAGTACGGGCGGAAGGCAACGCACGCGTCGCCATGTGGACGATGATCATCTCGGGGCTCTTGAACATCGTGCTCGATCCGCTGTTCATCTTTGGATTCCATCTCGGCATCCGGGGAGCGGCCCTGGCAACCGTACTCGCGCAGGCAACAACGGCCATGTACTTGATCCACTACTTCGCTGGAGGACGCAGTTCCCTTCG
This sequence comes from bacterium, assembly GCA_030671645.1. Classification (GTDB taxonomy): domain Bacteria; phylum Bipolaricaulota; class Bipolaricaulia; order UBA7950; family UBA9294; genus SPBW01. The sequence continues at coordinate 3,021 of DAOVHV010000114.1, forward strand.
AACCCGGCCGCATCATTTCCGTTTGAGTTGGTCGATCGTTCGACCAGCCATTCTCATCGGCCTTGGTTCCGGACTGCGCTCAGCTGCCTCCGTCTTCACGGTCATCATCCTCAATAGAAGCCTGGCACCTTACGGCGGAGACATCGCCATCGCCACCTTCGGAGTCATCAACCGCATGATCATGTTCCTGTTCCTGCCCATGTTTGGGATCGTTCAGGGCATGATGCCCATCGTTGGCTACAACCACGGTGCCGATCGTCCCGAGCGCGTGCGTCAAGTCATCAGGCTCTCCACCATTGTTACAACGGCCATGACAGCAGGGACAACGCTCCTGTTGCTGGCCATCCCGGCGCTGTTGCTTCGCATCTTCACACAGGACCCTGAGGTGATATCTATGGGTACGCCAGCCATCCGTATCATCATCCTGGCGTTCCCGACCGTCGGCTTCCAAGTGGTGGCCGCCGGTATGTACCAGGCGCTGGGGAAACCCCTACCGGCGCTTGTGCTGGCCTTGTTGAGGCAGGTCATCTTGCTGACGCCGCTCATCTTGCTTCTGCCCCGATTCTTCGGTCTGAGCGGCATTTGGGCTTCCTTTCCCATTGCCGATGGAGTGGCCGCCCTGATTACGGGTTGGATGATGATCGTTTTGCTGCGGCAAATGCGTCGGCACCATTTGGAGTCAGAGCTTCCAACTTCAGAGAGCTAGTTCGTAGTGCCCGATTTCCGGACATGCGGGATGTCTTCTCCCAGGCCATTTGGTAACTTACCCGAGGACAGTCGTGGTTTCACTTGCTCGGGGTTCACGTGCTAGAGTAAAGATCAAAGCTTGGGAAAGGGGGTTCCAACATGTTGAAACGCTATGGTGTTCTTGTCGGCGTCATGGGTATGGTTCTCATCGTTTCGCTCGCAGCATTCGGCCAAGATGCGCCGTTGGTTTCGGAGCAGGTTCAGGAAGCGGCTGCATCGGCGTTGGATCAGGGACTGACCTACATCGACAGCGCCGCCAAATATCTCGGCCAAGGTGCACTCTACATCATCAACTTGATCACCAACGATCGAGTGTCCACGGATCTGGAGAAGCCGATCGGTTACCTTGCGCTCATTACGCTGATCCTGATCTTATTCGGATTGCTCGATTTCGCTCGACGAGTCATCTGGATCGGAATCATCGTGGGATGGGTGTTGCTCATCGTCCGCATCATCTTAGATGCACTGAACCTTTGAGTTTCAGAATTCGAATTCTCGCGGCTCGCCGTCTGGGCGAGCCGTATTTCTTCCCACACAATCCCTCGACTGAAAATCCTTTGTTGCCTCACGATATTCCCTTACTCTGGTGATGACATCGTACCTGGAGGTGCGTCCATGAAAGCCATCATGAATGGAGAGATCATCGCCGAGAGCAACGACACGATCGTCATCGAGAACAATCACTATTTCCCGCCGGATTCGATCAAGCGGAA
>DAOVHV010000050.1 GCA_030671645.1 bacterium
AGAATGGCCAGCGTGCGTACCACCCCGTATCCGATGGCGAACAGCGTCGTCCCCACCAAGTGGGTGGGGCGAGACACCGGCGCCATGAACGTGTATTCGATGGTGCCTTCCCAGCGCTCCCAGGCAATCATCTCGGAGATGGCGTAGAAGATGACGGACAGATACTGCCAAATCAGGGCGCCCACGAGTAGGTACTTGACCACGGCCTGCGTGTCGATCTCCTGCCCCGTGATTGCGCTCATTCCGTTGCCGATGTAGGTGATGGCCAGCGCGTTGGTGAGCGAGTAGATGAGCCACACCAACTCCCAGCCCCAGTAGCGCTTGATCAGGTTGATGTTGCGCTCGATGAATGCATAGGCGCCGCGCATTTCGCGAACTACGTCTCTCGATCTCATGCCCCCACCTCCTTCTCGGCCTCGGCGTCTTCGAATGTATGTCCTGTCAGAGAAATGAACACGTCCTCCATGGTCGTCTTATCGCCGTTTTGGGACTGGACCATGGCCTTCAACGCATCCGGTGTATCCAAGGCGACAAAGCTGCCATCATCGATGATAGCGATGCGGTCGCACAATCGATCGGCTTCCTCCATGTCGTGTGTGGTCAGCAGTACGGTGGTGTCGTGAGTTTCCCGAATCTCGCATACGAACGCCTGTACGTCGCGCTTGGAATGCGGATCGAGCCCGGTGGTGGGTTCGTCCAGCAGCAACAGGATGGGCGAGGTTAGAAAGCCTCTGGCCACCGCCACCTTCTGCTGCATGCCTCGTGACATATGCTCCATCGGTTGCCTGAACGTCGATTCCTTCAACCCCAGGCGCTTCATGATCGCTCGCATCTTGGGGCGCGCCTCGGACGGTGGCATGCCGTACAGACGGGCCGCATACATCAAGTTCTCGATCGGTGAAAACTTCTTGAAGAAAGCGGCATCGACCGACACGCGATTGATCAGCCGCTTGACGGCGTAGGTATCGTGCTCTACATCATGTCCGAAGATGCGCAACGTGCCCGAATCGGGCAGCAACAGCGTCGACGCCAACCGAATCAACGTTGACTTACCCGATCCATTGGGTCCGAGCACGCCGAACGCTTCACCCTTAGGGACCTGGAGATTGATATCCTTGAGGGCGACGACTTCTTCCTTCTTCGTGCGTATACGAATGCTGCGCTTACCCTCGGGACGCGGCAGGCGCTCCTTGCGAGTGAACACTTTGCGCACGCGCTCGACTTCAAGTGCATACGTGCACATAACAATCTCCTTTAACTTTAGAAACAACTGATACTTACCGGCATTGGGAACGGCAATTCTTCGAATTGCTTGTGGAGAATGGCAACTCTGCGAGTTGCTTCGATTCTCTATCGTGGAGCCGTTCCTTGGCAGAACGTTCCGTTCTGCTGTTTGGGCTGCGATCTACAGCATCGCGCAGACGCGAGTATCGCAGTAGAGACCGTGTCGGCTCATGTCCGACGGGTCAACGGTGGCCCGCGAGGGGCTTAGTAGGCAAACATCCTAGTCATCATGTACAACCTCCCGAGAAGGCCCGGAAGGGCCGGTAGTAGATGGAACAGAATATCGGACATCGGTGACAGATGCAACATCCGTAGCTAGCTATCTGGATCGGCTCTAATCCCGCCTGCTATAGATCACTTACGCATTGTCACAGCGATAGGATTGGGGCGATTGATGGGATGTCCGAAGGCGACGACGGCCATGGGATAAAGGGTTTCCTGAATGCCCAGTAGCTATTGCACCTTCGCTACGCGCTGAAAACAGGGATACAACAGCTCCTGCCAGACACCGCCTGGTGAGTTCGATTAGGCCTTGTATCCGAACTTTCGCAGCAGGTCCTTGCGCCAGGCGATGCCGTCTTCGTCTTCCACTCCCGATGGCGATGCGCCGTCTATGACGCCGAGGATACCGCGGCCTTGTTCGGATTCGGCCACGATGACTTGGAGCGGATTGGCTGTCGCGCAGAAGATGCCGCACACCTCGGGCACACGCTGGATGGAGTGGAGCACGTTGATGGGAAAGGCTTCCTTGAGAAACACAATAAACGAATGGCCGGCGCCGATGGCCTGTGCATTGCCAATGGCCAGCTTCTCCAGTCCCTCGTTGGTGCCCGAATGTCGCACCAGCGTGTGGCCGGAGGCTTCGCAAAAGGCGACGCCGAACTGAATGCCGGGGACCGTGTTGATCAGGGCTTCGTGGATGTCCTCGATCGTCTTGATGAAATGCGATTGCCCGAGGATCAGGTTCAATGCGTCGGGATTCTCGATTTGAACAAGCTTCAGTTCCATTCAGGCCCCTTCCCGCAAGAAGTTGACGACGGCATCTATCTCGAGAGAGATTTCGACTTCTTCGCCGGAATCCATCTGCTTGATCTTGCCGGTCTTCGACGCTGCCTCGTCTTCACCGATCACCAGCAAATGTCCTGCGTGCAGTTGATTGGCGAGCGTCAGTTGTTTACGTAGGCTGCGGTTGCGGTGGTCGATGTCCACAGATACGCCTACTTTGCGGAGACTCTCGGCCAGCACAAATGCGTAGCGTCGGCCTTCGGCGCCGAGTGTGGCCAGGAACAAGTCGAGGCCCTCTTCCACCAGCTTCACGTCCGCGTGCTCCTGCAGGATGATGACCAATCGCTCGAACCCACCGGCGAATCCCAGTCCGGGCGTGGGAGGTCCCCCGAACGTCTCTACCAAGCCGTCGTAGCGGCCGCCTCCGAGCAGGGTATCTTGGGATCCCAGATCCACCGACATCAGCTCGAACACGGTGCGGGTGTAATAGTCGATGCCACGTACCAAACGGGGCTCGATTTCGTAGTCCAAGCCAAGCAGATCGAGCAAACCGCGCACCTCGGAGAAGTGATCGGCGCAGTCTTCGCAAAGGTGAGCGGCGCTTCCAGGCGCCGCTTCGATTGTGGCTTGACACTGTTTTTCTTTGCAGTCGAGGATGCGTAAAGGGTTTTCGTCAATGCGGCGATTACAGTCAGTGCACATGCGATCGAGCGAGGGTGAGAAATGCTGCCGCAGCAGGTCGCGGAACTTCTCGCGATCTTCTGAGCAGCCGATCGAATTCAAACGTAGCCGCAATCCACCGATTCCCAGTCGATCCATCATCGACCAAGCAAAGCTGATGACCTCGGCGTCGAGACTGGGATCGAGCGACCCTAAGGCTTCGATCCCAAATTGATGGAACTGTCGGCAGCGACCTTTTTGCGGCTTCTCGTACCGGAACATGGGGCCGATGTAGAACAGTTTTTGAAACGGCGCTTGCGTTTGCCACCCTTGATTGAGGTAGGCGCGAACCACCGAGGCGGTACCCTCGGGACGAAGAGTGAGGCTTCGACCTTTCCGGTCAGGGAACGTGTACATCTCTTTGCCCACGATGTCGGTGGCTTCGCCCATGCCACGGGCGAACAGCTCCGTGTATTCCACAATCGGGAAGCGGATCTCACGGTAGTTGTAGCAGCGGGCGGTTTCGATCATGGCCCCTTCGGCCATCTTCCACCACCCAGTCTCGTCGGGAAGGACGTCGTACATCCCGCGAATGCGCTCGTAGCTCATTGAATCTCGCGCAGGACGTTGACCATTTCGATCAGGCTCTCGGCTGCCTGAGCGCCCTTGTTGCCGGCCTTGGTGCCTGCACGTTCGATGGCTTGTTCCACGGTATCGGCGGTGATGACGCCGAACGCCACCGGAACCGGTAAATGAAGGTTGAGCGTGGCCAGCCCTTTGTTGACCTCGGCGGCGACGTACTCGAAATGCGGCGTCGCACCCCGGATAACGGCCGACAACGCAATGATGCCGTCGTAGCGCTCGGTTTCCGCCATTGCCTTGGCTGCCTTCGGAACTTCGAAGGCACCGGGAACGCGGCAGATGTCGATGGCAGCGTCCGCGACATTGGAGCGCGTGAGGTGATCCATCGCTCCCTCAAGCAGGCGTTCGGTGATCAGGTTGTTGAATCGGCTGACGACGATGCCGACACGTAGGTCTTTTCCGTCAAGTCTTCCCTCAAACACCTTTCCCATGTTCCAACCCTCCTTTGCGCAGATCAGCGCGGCACTCCCTCAAGCATCCGGCAACCGGCAACCCTGCGGGTTGCTTCGGGCCGCCGCCATTAGACACTCTTCAGCTTGTGGCCCAGTTTCTCTTTCTTGGTCTTCAAGTATTGACGATTGTACTCATTGGGCTGAGTCTCAATCGGGATCTGCTCGGTGATGGTGAGGCCGTACCCGGAGATTCCGACGACTTTCTTGGGATTGTTCGTCATCAATCGGATCGATGTCAGCCCGAGGTCGCACAGAATTTGCGCGCCGGTGCCGTAATCACGCAGGTCGGCGTCGAATCCCAGATACTCGTTGGCTTCCACCGTGTCCATACCCTGATCCTGAAGTTGGTAGGCGCAAACTTTGTTCTTGAGCCCGATGCCGCGGCCCTCTTGCCGCATGTAGACAAGAACACCCCGTCCTTCTTCACCGATCATCTCCAACGCGTGTTGCAGTTGCCCGCCGCAATCGCAACGGAACGACCCGAATACATCACCGGTCAGACATTCCGAATGAACACGGACCAGTACGTTCTCTTTTCCCGTCACGTCCCCCTTGACCAGCGCGACATGCTCGGCGTCATCGATCAGATCGATGTAGCTGACGATCCTGAAGTTGCCGAACTTGGTCGGTAATTCTGCTTCAGCCACCCTCTCAATCAAGCGTTCAGATCGTTTTCGATACTCGATGAGATCGGCGATACTGGCGATTGGCAAGCTGTGCTGCTTGGAGAATTCCTCCAGTTGGGGCACGCGCGCCATCGTTCCGTCTTCATTGAGGATTTCGCAAAGAACAGCTGCCGGTTCGAGTCCGGCCAAGCGTGCCATGTCGACGGTGGCTTCGGTGTGACCGGCCCGGCGCAACACACCGCCTTTTCGTGCGACCAGCGGGAAGATGTGTCCGGGTCGGGCGAGATCCCCGGGTTTGGTGTTCTTGTCGATCAGCAGGCGGATTGTGAGAGCACGATCATGGGCTGAAATGCCCGTGCTGATGCCTTCCTTTGCATCAACCGTAACGGTGAAGCCCGTGCCGTGCAAAGCAGTGTTGTCCGAACACATAGGAGACAACCCGAGTTCGCGGGCACGGTCCTCGGTGATGGGCATGCAAACCATTCCCCGGCCGTAGGTCACCATGAAATTGACGGCTTCAGATGTCGTGTGCTCGGCCGCGATGACGAGATCGCCTTCGTTCTCACGGCTCTCGTCGTCCACGAGAATCAGCATCTCGCCGTTACGATATCGGCGCACGGCTTCTTCAATCGGAATGAACAAAGCGCATCATCCTCTCGACGTACTTCGCTAAAATGTCGAATTCAAGATTGACGGAGTCACCGCGCCGTCGCTCCTTCAGAACCGTGCTCTCATGAGTCTCGGGAATGATGGCACAACGGAAACTGCCGCCGTCCAAATCATACGGTGTCAGGCTGATGCCGTCGACCGCAACCGATCCCTTCTCCGCGATGAATCGCCGGTATTGCGTTGGGAACTCGACGATCAAAGTCCAACCGGAACCCTCCCGATACAATGCACCCACACGACCCATGGCATCGACGTGGCCCAACACCCAATGGCCGTCCAGTCCGCTGTTGGGGGAGATCGGAAGTTCGAGATTCACGTGCCGCCCGGGACGGAGGCTCCCGAGAGTGGTTCGCGAGGCCGTTTCTTTGGACAGATCGGCCATGAATGTATCCGGTTGCAGTTCCCGGGCCGACAGACAAACGCCATTGACGGCGACGCTGCCCCCGATTTCGATCCTTTCATGGAACGAGACGGGAAGTTCGATCGTCAACGCGCTCGGCCGCACCGAACGCACGAGTCCGAGTCCCTGCACGATTCCCGTAAACATCACGAGGACGAGTGTACAGTAGCCGAATTCCCTGTTCAACGAAGTTGCAAGGGCTTTTCACACACGATACCCTTTCGTCAGGAGGTCATTGTGGGCAAACGCTATGCTTGGATTGGAATCATTTCGATTTTTCTTTTGTTGGCTTCGTTGTGTGCCGGTGCAACGGAACCGGTGATTACGCATGTGCAAGTCGAACGCGGCGGATTCAACGAACTGCTGGTGACGACGCCGTTGGGGAACTACGTCTTTTCCGAGGACGGCGGAACGCTGAGGAGCGTTCTGTTGACGTTTGCGCCCTACGGATCGAAGGTTGCCGAATTGGTCGCCGGCACAACGACGAACGCGGAAACGTTGGCCCGCGCCTATCTTGCCAACGCCGAATTCCCGTTTGACCTCCTTTACGAAGATGTCACATTCGAATACACGTTGGCTGAGCCTGTCTATACCGATACCGGCGCCATCGTCATCGAATTCCGCGGTGAAGGCGGAGGGATCACCGCTGTCAAGCGATTCGAGATAGAGCCGGACGCCTTGTATACGCTGACTGCTGAGGTGGAGATTACGTCAAGCGAAGCGTTGTCCAATCCGCTTTATCTCGTTCTCACCAATTACACGCCGACGGAGAAGGGACGACAGCTCGCATATCTGTTCGATGATGAACTGGGCACTGCTCAGCTTGCGCCAGGCTCGTATTTCTCATTCCAGGGCTTGGGCTTGATGGACGATGAGATCGTCTTCTTCCTGAACCCGGATGAGGCTACGATGGTATCGCCGTTTGCCGAGTTGACCGATGCAGGAACACGAAGAATCGGCGTACAGCTTCCGGTTTCCACCGGAACGTCCACCTATCGTTTCACGCTGTATGGAGGACGCCGACGCTTCATCCCCATGGAAGCGGCCGGAATCGAAGCGCTCGATCAGGGCGGCGTCTTTAGTCAAGCGATGGTGTACGTCATTCGGTTGCTGAACTGGCTCTATCTCAAAACCGGCAACTACGGATGGTCCATCATCCTGTTCACGATTCTCATGCGCATCATCCTGTTCCCGCTGATGCGTA
>DAOVHV010000153.1 GCA_030671645.1 bacterium
TCACGCGCTTCATGGTAAGAACAGGCCTTGACCACGAAGAGCCCTTGTGTTTCGGCAGGATGCTCCAATCCTGGAATTGGTTGACACTTCACGGTTCTCTGTCTCCTGAAACAGTACTGTGACTGGACATCCTAGCTGATGCCTGAGCGCAGCATCAAAAGACGAGCTGTCGAGCTTCATCGCGAGACCAAGCATCGGCTGTCACTAGGGTTTTCAGGTTGACCTTTGGTTCATCGGGCTGAATTGCCTGGCTCCACCGGTCGAGAATGCGCCGCAGCCCCGCCGCGATATTGGGGAAAGAGATTGCCCGATTCAGGAAGCGTGAGATGAGGATTTCATCAGCGGCATTGATGGCCGCAAGGGCGCTTCCCCCCAGCTTGGCAGCGCGAAGCACGGTTCCAAAGGCGGGATACTTGGACTGTAGAAACGGCTCGAAGTCGATCCGCAATCCGCGTTCGATGGGAAGCCGTGCCAGATCCGTCGATATCCGCTGGGGATGGCACAGGATACCTTGAATGGCGATGCGCATATCGCGTGGCCCGAGTTCGGCCAGCATCGATCCGTCGACAAACTCAATGAGTGAGTGAACCCAGGAATCGGGATGAATGACCACGTCGATATGTTCGAAATCGATCCCGAACAAACGCTGGGCACCGATGACCTCGAATGCCTTGTTCACCATGGTGGCGCAATCAATGGTGATACGTTTACCCATCGACCACGTCGGATGCTTCAACGCTTGCTCAGGAGTGACTTGGGAAAGGTCGGTCTCGCTGGTGCGAAGAAACGGGCCTCCGGATGCGGTGAGAATCAGGCGGGCTACTTCTCCGATAGGGCGGTCTCCTAAGCATCGGTAGAGGGCATGGTGCTCGGAGTCGATAGATAGGAGGCGGCCGGAGCCCTTTTGCAGAACATCTTGAATGAGCTCTCCCCCGATAGCCAGGCTCTCTTTGTTGGCCAAAGCGACCGATTTGTCCAACTCGAGTGCTGCCAACGTCGGCTCCAACCCGACGGAACCGACGACCGCATTCACCATCAGGTCAACATCATCCAATCGTGCCAGACGAAGCAGGCCTTCGCTTCCCCACACCGCTTCTAAGAGCGGGTAGTCTGCTTGAAGTTTGGCAGCGTCGTCTTCTGTCGCTACGGCAATAAAACGCGGTTGGATCCGGTCAATCTGAGATCGAAAAGTGACGGAATCGTGGCCGGCCGACAGCCCGACGATGTCGAATTCGATACCGATGGCACGTAGCCGATCGATCACATCAAGAGTCTGAGTTCCAATCGAGCCGGTCGATCCGAGAACGACGACCCTTCTCGCGAACGTCATCAGCCCGTTGCCGTTGCTGGAACCAACTCGTCGAACAACGTGTCCAATTCAGGACCAGTGATCACTTCGCGATCAAGCAGTTCATGCGCAAGTTGGTCGAGCACGGCTCGGTAGTCGGTAAGCAACTGCTTGGCTCTCATGTAGGACTGGGATATCAAGGATCGAATCTCATTGTCGACCAGCGACGACAGCTCTTCGGAATGCTCGTTGCTCTTCACGATTTCCTCTCCCAGGAAAACGTCGACGCGCTCGCGGGCGAGGCTGAGTGGTCCAAGGTTCTCGTTCATGCCGTATTCCACCACCATGCGTTTGGCAAGATCAGTCGCCTTTTTAAGATCGTCGTAGGCCCCGGTCGTAATTTCCGAGAATACGACTTCCTCGGCTGCTCGCCCCCCGAACAGGGTGACGAGCGTGTCCTTCAGTTCGTCCTCGGACACGATGTACTTGTCTTCCAACGGGAGCTGGAGCGTAAATCCGAGCGTTCCGTCGGCACGAGGGATGATGGAAATCTTGTGCACGGGGTTGGCATTGGGAAGTAATCGTCCCAGCAGTGCATGTCCGGATTCGTGATAGGCGATGCGTTCGCGCACCTTGGGGCCGAGCACGATGCCTTTGCGTTGTACACCGGCCAGAACGCGGTCGGTCGCTTCTTCGAAGTCGACCATCTCGATGCTTTCCTTGTTGTCGCGAGCGGCGAGAAGAGCGGCTTCATTGCACAAATTTCGTAGATCAGCACCGACAAAGCCCGGCGTGCGACGTGCCAGGATCGCCGTATCCACTGATTCGTGGACTGTTTTCATACGTAGGTGTATCTTGATGATTTCCTCCCGTCCTTTCAGATCGGGGCGAGGAACCGTGAGACGGCGATCGAATCGTCCCGGACGAAGCAAGGCGGGATCGAGCACGTCGGGACGGTTGGTGGCCGCCAAGAGGATAATGCCCTTGTTCGGCTCGAATCCGTCCATCTCGGCCAACAGCTGGTTGAGTGTTTGTTCGCGCTCGTCATGTCCGCCGCCGAGTCCGGCGCCACGCTTGCGTCCCACCGCGTCGATCTCGTCAATGAAGATGATACAGGGAGCACTGGACTTGGCCTTCTCGAACATGTCACGGACGCGGGCCGCACCCACTCCGACGAACATCTCTACGAAATCCGATCCGCTGATCGAGAAGAACGGGACGTTTGCCTCGCCGGCGATCGCCTTGGCCAGGAGTGTCTTTCCCGTTCCCGGGGCGCCGACAAGGAGAATGCCCTTGGGGATCTCCGCTCCCAACCTTACAAACCGGCGCTGATCCTGCAAGTAATCGACGATCTCTGCCAATTCCTCGGTGACCTCATCGATGCCGGCGATATCATTGAACGTCACCTCGGTGCTGTCCGGTTTCACGAGCTTGGCCTTGGATTGCCCAAAAGAGAGCGCTCCGCCGCCGGCCTGTGTGCGTCGCATGATGTAGACAAAGACGGCGACTAGCAGCAGGATCGGCAACAGCGTAATGAAGATGGACGTGAACAGGCCGCTATTGGATGGTTGCTCGTATTTAACTACCCCTACGTATTCATCGAGCAGTTCCTGATAGGTGGAGGCGTCATCAGGAAGCCGCGTGGTGACCGTAGATCCGTCAATCAAAACCGCGTTGGCGACACCATCCTTGACGATCACCTGAGCGACTTGACCGTTTGTAACATAACTCCGGAAGTCGCTGTAGTTGATTTCGTCTCCCGAGCCGCTGTTCCCGAACAACGATTGAAGAAGAATAAGTCCGAGAATGACGACAATGGTAATAAAGGCAATGTTTCGGAGATTGCGATTGCGCAGTTCCCGAAGTGGTTGTTTTTCCATTCCAACTCCTTATGCGGTTCGGCTCGATTGTAGCATCCGGACTTGGGGGGGTCAATCGCTGAACAGTTCTGAAGTGTGACGCTCTACCGACGTGGCCGCAGCATCTTCTTCCACAGCTGGAGGTTAGGAAAACCTTTTTCTTCTCCCTTGATCAGCCGGCGGATGTTGGAACGATGGGTATAGAGAATGAACAGGGAGAAGCCGATTGTTAGAGCCAGCAGCAGGGCCGAATAGTCGATGGCAGTATACCGGTCGATCAAGAACACGGAAATGGGCAAGCTGATGGCCGCTAGAATCGACCCCAGCGAAACCTTGCCGAACAGGAACAACATAAGCGCGAATACACCCAGTGCACAAGCGACGGGAATGGGAGCATTGACCACGAGCATGCCCGCTCCGGTGCCCACTCCCTTGCCGCCACGAAA
>DAOVHV010000169.1 GCA_030671645.1 bacterium
GAATCATCCAGATTCTGATATGTCCCCCTCATGGTCGCCAGACGGAAGCTGGATCACATTCCACAGCAGTCGTGACGGCAACATGGAGATCTACAAGATGACCAAGGACGGGCTGTCGCAAACGCGGCTGACCACAGACCCAGAATGGGATTGGGGTCCCAGCTGGTCGATCAACGGGCAGGCAATCGTGTTTCAGAGCTACCGGGACGGTAACAGCGAGATCTACATCATGAACGCCAACGGAGCATTCCAACAACAATTGACCAATGACCCCGAATGGGATGTCCATCCAGTATGGGGCACTCCCGCCTGGATGCCACCGTTTTAGAACGGGTAATCGGACGGATGTAAAATATGCGCCCCCCGCTTTTCTGGAAACGCGGGGGGCTTCTTCGTTGTTGTGTTTAAATACTTGGTTCGTAGATCTCGAACAGCTCGCGCCCGATTTCTCCGATCAAGATACCTTCAAGCGCCTCCTCTATCTTGGGGCCGGTGATCTCCCTCGCTGCCAATGCATCCGCTTTCGTCTCCCACAATGCGAATCCTCCGTACACATTGATAGCTTCGTTTAGGAAGAATGTGACGGAAACGAGCCCTTGCATCTGACTCATAGCTTGCTTCATCTGATCGGCCAACTGCTCCATTTGAGACCTCATGCCGGGTGGCACAGCAAACTTCGTCATCGTTGCATACATGTGCACCTCCGTTCATCGGCGGGGATGATGAATGTGATAGAGAAACTGCTCAACCATGCGATGTCTGCCGATTTCTTCCCCAGTCTAAGGTATTGTGCTCGCGCAGCCAAATGCCATGCGGAGGGATTCACTTCGATGACTTCAGAGAACTAAGGAATCGTTAGAGACGCGTGTCCTTGCAGTTTCATTTGCATCCCAAGACGTTCTATGATGGAGAGCCCGTGTGCCGTGTCATGCGGACAAGGAGGATGAGACATGGCTGCGAAGTCCTACCACCTTTGGAATCCGTTCACGGTGATGGATGAATTCCTGAAGATCAAAGGGTTTGGGCCGGCGACCATCGTTCGTGGTGATGGCCCCTACGTTTACAACGCGCGCGGGACACGCTTCATCAATGGATTCTCGTCGCTTTGGAACGTGGCCATCGGCCACGGGCGAAGAGAATTGGTGGATGCGGCGGCAAAGCAGATGCAGGAGTTGGCCTACGCGTCTTGTTTCCGACAGGTGCATCCACGCGCCATTGAGTTGGCCGCTAAGCTCGTCGATATCACAGGTGGTCGCTATCAGCACGTGTATCTGGGGACCAACGGTTCCGAGGCTGTGGAGACGGCGCTGAAGATGGCGCGACAGTACCATCGACAGAGCCCGGTACCTTCTGACCATGGGCGATACAAGATCATCTCGCTCCGCCACTGCTATCACGGCGTGTCGTACGGCGTCACCAGTACGTCGGGATTGGATTCCGATGAGGCCAAGTTCGGCCCCTTGCTCCCCGGCTTCGTGCAGATCGAGCCTCCGTATTGCTATCGTTGCCCGTATGGCAAGACGCAGTATCCCGAGTGTGGATTGGCGTGTGCCCACGCACTGGAGGAGAAGATTCAGTCCGAGGGCGAGCAGACCGTAGCCGCCTTCATCCTGGAACCGATTATGGGCGCCTACGGCATCATCGTGCCGCCGGAGGAATACTACCAGGTCGTCGGGGAAGTCTGTCGCAAACATGGTGCCTTGTTTATCGCAGATGAAGTCACCACAGGATTCGGACGGACGGGCAAACTATTCGCTACCGAGGATTGGAATCCCGCTCCCGATATTCTCTGCCTCGCCAAGGCCATTAGCAGCGGCTACCTACCGTTGGCGGCCACATTGGCCACCGATGTCATCTATCGGCGCTTCCTCGGACAAGGAAATCAGTTCGAACACGGCTCGACTGCAAGCGGTCATCCCGTTTGTGCTGCCGTTGGATTGGCAAACATCGATATCTTGCTCAATGAACGGCTGCCGGAGAATTCCGCCGAAATGGGCGCTCGATTGATCTCCAGGTTCCAAGAATTGAGCAATCGAAGAATGCAAATTGGCGATGTACGTGGACGGGGTTTGATGATCGGCATCGAATTGGTCGGCAATCGGGAAAGCAAGGAACCGCTGACAGACAAGGCGACTTTCGATATCGTGCTCGATCTAGCCACCCTTGGTTTGCTTGTCTACTACCGCCGGAACATCCTCGAGTTCTTGCCGCCTCTCATCATTGACGACACCATCGTCGATGACATCGTCAAGGCCGTGGATACGGCGCTGGAAACCGGCCTCAAGGCCAATCTGGCCCGGAAGGCGAGATTAGCGAAAGAATTCGCGGCGTCGAAACTGGGATAAGAAAGACCTGATTCGAGCAATCTGTTCGGCCATTGAGAAGTGGCTGCAGGACAAGCACCCCGGGTTTGTCGCCGAACAACCTGCAAAACTCAAGGTCAGATATCCTGAGGTTCTTGTGCGAAGAGGGGATCGAAGAACTCTTCGATGGTTTGAAGGAATCCCTCGGGCAGATCGGGATCGTCCAATGGGATCGTTCCAGGATAGTCGGCAGAATCCGCTTCGGGAACCAACTTCCCAGTCAGATGAAAGCTGCCGGTTCCTGACAGCCGGATAGTTCCTTCGATTTCCGCCGGCGCCAAACCACCTACCAACGTTCCGGCGAATTCGCCCCAATAGACGGCAACGGATCCGCCTATCCGGATTACGGTGTGATGAACACCCTCGAACAGATCGCCGGCTTTCAAGGGAATGAGGCTCTGACGCACGGCATAGAGAAGGGATCGGATATCGATCAGTTCTCCATCGACCGTTTCCCCGGTTGCAGACAACAAGATCCAGCCCTTGCTGATCAAGGTGAGGATACTGCGGAACCCCACACCATTAACACTACCTTCAGTCGAGAACCAAGCCGTGGACTCTCCACGTGAAATATCTCCAACAAGGCTAACGTCTCCTGTAATCGTTGCGGAAATCTCCAGGCCGTGGAATCGGGCATCAAGACTTCCGGCCACATCGATGTTGATAAACAGGTTCTGGGCCATCGCACAATGAGCTACAGCCAAGATTAGGAGAATGACTCCCGAGAGTACCTGAACTCTCACGCGCTCGATTCTTCTCATCCTGCTACCCTATCA
>DAOVHV010000108.1 GCA_030671645.1 bacterium
CGATCGCGTTGGCGGTGGAATTTACACGAAGGCCGCCGACATGGCTGCTGACATGGTCGGCAAAGTCGAAATGGGCATCCCCGAAGACGATCCTCGTAACCCGGCAACAATCGCCGACAACGTTGGTGACAATGTCGGAGACGTGGGTGGACTTGGCGCCGACCTGTTCGAGTCGTTCGTTGGCGCCATCATCTCGGTCATGGTCATGGTCATGTACATCTTCGTCGGTCGCGCCAACATCGGCGTCGATGGTCTGATCGCCAAGCTTGGGTTTGCCGCCGGTCTGTCGCCCGAGAACTACTGGTGGGTCTTGTTAGCTCCGCTGCTTGTTGTGGCCGGCGGCATTGTTGCCAGCTTGCTGGCCATCCTCTACATCCGCTTCAGCCGCCGACAAGAAGGCATGCAGTCGGTGCTCATGAACGGAACGAGATTGGCAGCCCTGCTCACGGCAATGACGACCTTCGTGATCGTTTGGATTTCCCCGCTCTCGATCAACGTCTTCTGGCAGGTCATCCTCGGTTTGTTCTCCGGCGTCGGTATCGGCTTCTTCTCCGAGTATTTCACCTCGTCGCACTTCAAGCCGACGAAGGAACTGGCGAAGATGAACCAATCCGGAGCGGCCGTGGGTGTCACCGAGGGGATGGCCCTCGGGATGCTGTCGACGTTCATGCCGGTCGTCATCATCGCGACCGCGACGATCATCTCTTACCAACTCGGTGGACTGCTCGGTGTTGCGTTCACGGCCATGGGAATGCTGTCGTTTGTCGCGATGACGGTTGCTGTGGATACCTACGGCCCGATTGCCGACAACGCGGGCGGCATCGCCTCGATGGCCGAACTCCCGCCGGAAGTACGCGAAAAGACGGACAAACTGGACTCGATCGGTAACACGACGGCCGCCATCGGCAAGGGATTTGCCATCGGGTCGGCCGCATTCGCCTCGCTCGGTCTGATCGCCGCCTACATGTGGTCGGCCGCCGGATCGGCGTCGGAAGTGCTCCTTCCGCAGCTACCGATTGTCGGATCGATCATTGCTCAGGACGGAAGCGTCATCGAGATGGGCGCATTTGTCATTGCCGGTCTGATGCTGGGAGCCATGGTTCCGTATGTCTTTAGTGCGCTCCTCATTCGCGGCGTCAGTCGCACGGCCGACATTCTGGTTCAGGAAGTCCGCCGTCAATTCAAGGAGATCCCAGGCATCATGACCGGGGAGGGCACGCCGGACTACAACCGCTGCATTACCATCACGGCGCACGGTGGACTGAATAAGATGTTCGCTCCCGCGATGATCGCCGTTCTGACGCCGATTGTCTTCGGCCTCATCTTCGGGCGGTTCGCGTTGGGTGGATTCTTGATTGGTGCGTTGCTGTCCGCCATCCAGCTGGCCATTTACTGCGCCAACTCCGGTGGCGCGATGGACAATGCCAAGAAATATATCGAAGAAGGGCATTTTGGTGGGAAGAACTCCGAGGCTCACGCAGCTGCCGTTACTGGTGACACGGTTGGCGACCCGCTCAAGGACACGGTCGGACCGTCGCTCGATATTCTCATCAAGCTAATGTCGGTTATTGCCCTGGTGTTCGCTTCACTGTTCCCGCTGTACCCGATCTTTCTGTAGGTCAGCGAACCGTACGAGAAACTAACAATGTGTGGGCTCCGGGGTATTCGACCGGGGCCCGTTTTCATTGGAAGGAGGGTATCTTGAAGATCGTGTTCATATTAGAGGGAACCAAGCGCGAGTCCTGCTATCGGAATGGAGGAACGTATGAAGCTCAACCTATGGAGTGATGAAGATCAACTGTTCATTCCTCGGATCGGCGGCTGGACAATCAACTTCAAGTTCATCGCCAGAAAACTGGGCTGGGTCAAGTCGTCGCCCCTCAAGAGTGAATCTGTGAACTCGGATCTAGCCGATGAGACGCCAGAGACGTCGGAGGACCGGCTCCAGCGATCCGTGGAACGCTCGCGGTTCGAAGACCGCTAAATTCGCTTCTCGCACACATCCCGAATTGAGTATTGTGTCCCCTTCCTCTGTCCCCTTCCTCGGCCATCTCAACCTTATGGCTATGCCTTGCTGACCTGAATCTCAGTCCAGTCATGGCAGCAACGAGTACAGACGGATCCTTTCGCCCACAGGACTGCTGCGTTGTGTTCAGGATTGTCATCAAGCGAATCGTTTATGAGCGGCATTGAGACATTTCGCTCATAGAAGCCCCTCGCTATGATCACTTACGAGGTTGACAATCTGTATTATGATCACTAGGCTACTATATCGATCATAAGGAGATACTGTGACACAGCCAGGTCGTCTTATCCGCATGCCGGAGGGCTTCGAGGCCTTTGTTCCAAACCCGCTTCCCCCTCAGCTCCAGTGGACACCGAAGATGGTCCATGCGCTCTCCGATGCCGATCGGGCAATCGGACGCTTGGCTGGGGAGGGACGACGCCTTCCCAATCCTCACGTTCTTATGCGGCCGTTCATCGCGCGCGAAGCCGTGCTCTCCAGCCGCATCGAGGGCACGCTCGCCACGTTGGGAGAATTGCTCGCAGCAGAAGCTGGCGCCGTTGTCGATCGCAGTCCAGACGATATCCGCGAGGTTGCCAACTATGTCGTAGCTCTCGAATATGGAATGCAGCAACTGCGTAATCAGCCTCTCTCCATTCACCTGCTTCAGGAGATACATGAGAAGCTCCTACAGGGTGTGCGCGGAGAACTTGCTCGGCCAGGGAAGATCAGGGATGCGCAAAACTGGATTGGGGTTCCCGGTTCCACGCCCCACACAGCTTCGTATGTTCCTCCCCCTCCATCTGAGTTGACAGGATTACTGCATTCACTTGAGGCGTTTCTGGCCGACACCAGCCTTCCGCCGCTCGTTCAAATCGCTCTGACTCACTACCAATTTGAGGCGATTCATCCGTTCTTGGATGGAAACGGCCGCGTCGGGCGACTGCTTGTCACGCTCTTCCTGATTCAGCGCGCGATTCTGCCAACACCGCTCTTATATCTGAGTGCCTTCTTCGAGGCTACGCGATCGGAGTACATTACGCGCCTTCATGCCGTAACGACAGAAAGCGATTGGGAGAATTGGCTCCTCTACTTCGTGAATGGTGTGGCACGGCAGTCGGAGGATGCCGAGGATCGCGCATCCAGAATCATTAACATCCTCGATGTCTGGCGGCTTCGCGTAGCTGGATTAGGCTCTGAAACGCCAGCACATGTACTTGAGCTTCTTGCAGGGAATCCATTCGTCACTGCAAGGCTCGTTTCCGAACAGCTCAGCGTAGCTCGGTCAACGGCTTCACGCGCTATCGACCATCTAATTGAATTGGGAATCGTCGTACAGACAGACGATAGAAGTCGCGATCGAGCGTACTGCGCGCAAGAACTGCTTGATATCATGAACGAGCCCGCACGGATTAACCCTATGTAAGACACAAGACTGACGATCAGGTTTCGTCTTCGTTGCTGGGGTTAGACTGCCATTCCTGAGTCCTACATTGAGGAGGACAGATCTTGTTCTTCGACCTTCTCAATGCACTTCGCCGTAGATGAAGTGCGGGTCATCAAGCACGCAGTAACCGCGAGCAGGGCGGTTGCGCTGTCTGGCAACAGGGGGATCTTCTTGGCTCCGCTAGGGCTGGTAATGTCCAGGCTGCGGCCGAAAGAGCGGTCACCAGGAGTCCGGGTGGTCTACTTGCATCCGCTACACTAACTGTTATACTTGTTCTATAACAGAGAGTCAGGTGAGCGATGCTCGTATCCATTGATGAAGAGAATCGGCAACCGATCTACCTCCAGCTTGTTCGTCAGATCAAGGAGCAGATCTTGGTTGGTGAACTAAGTGTGGGAGACGAATTGCCGTCGGTTCGCGAACTGGGAGATGCGCTCGGAATCAGCCTGCACACAGCACGAAACGCCTATCAGGTCCTTTCCGAAGCCGGTCTCCTTCGCGTGCGGCTAGGTAAGAAAGCTCGTGTTACCATCCCGGCTTCTGAGCACAGTCGCGATTCTCTGAGTGATGAATACGCTCTCCACATGAGGGAACTGATCGTCGACGGTTTGCTGCAGGGCGCGAGTGCCGAGGAGCTTCGCCAGATTCTCGGCCAGGAAATCGACGCCTTGTCGGCGCGCGGAGCAACCTTGGGAATTCGGACGAATTGAAAGGAAAAGGTATGAAACGCAGGCTAAACCATCCTGTTTGGACGCACCTTCCCGCAGCGGCACTGTGGGTTGGTTTCGTGGTGTGGTTTCTCCTTCGGATAGGCGATTGGCCTGAGAGCATTCCACTTCAAATCAATTTCGCGGGAGAGCCAACAACTTGGGGATCGCCTTGGATCGCGTTCGGATTGGTGACGTTATTGGGTCTGTTCTTCATCACCTTGACTGCGCTGCTTGATGATCTGTGGGCACGGCAGGAGACTCGCAAGCGATTCAACTTCTTGAGTCTGCTGGATGAGTTGATTCTCGCGCTTTTAGTCACAATTCAAGCTGCATTTCTGCAGACGGCAGCTGACGGGGCGGCGGTGTACCGCGTCCCCGTAGTCTGGTTCGTGGCTGGTGTTGGGGGAGCCGTACTTCTGGGCGTTCTGGTTGAGTTGAAACG
>DAOVHV010000099.1 GCA_030671645.1 bacterium
GGGCAAGTGTTCGTGTTCAGCGCCGCCTTGGCAGCGGTATTGGCCGTCGTCGGTTACTTCGCGGCCGGGCCGATCATGTCTTTGATGGGAGCGGACCCCGAATTGACGGCCGCCGCAACCACGTATCTGCAAATTATCTTCATCGGTGCGCCGTTGATCTTCTCCACGTTCCTGTTTGCCGCGCTGCTGACGGGAATTGGCGATACCGTCACGCCTATGATCCTGATGGCTGTGTCCGTCGGAGCCAACATCATCCTCGATCCATTCTTCATCTTCGGATGGGGACCTTTCCCAGAATGGGGCGTGATGGGAGCCGCGGTGGCGACTGTGCTGGCGCGCGGATTGGTGGCCTTGGTGGGATTCTATCTGCTGTTCTCGGGAAAACTAGGCATTCACATCCGCGTCTCGCATCTGAAACCGCGCTGGGGGCAAATCCGACAGATCGCTTCCATCGGCAGCATGGCTTCGATCGGCCAAACGGGAACGGCGTTGGGATTCACCATCTTGAACGGGGCATTGGCACGACTGGGAACGGCCGTGATCAGCGCGTTCGGCATCGGAACCGCCTTCATCTCGATCGTCTTGATGCCGGCTATGGGGCTGGGCCAAGCCACTGCCACCATGGTGGGACAAAACCTTGGGGCCTCCAAACCGGAGCGAGCCCGTCGGGTTGCTTGGGACGGCGTACTGATTTCCACGCTGATTCTGATGGCGGCCGCGGCACTCGTCATCCCGTTCCGGTCACATTTGATCCGATTCTTCATGTCCGATCCTGAGGTGCTGGAGATCGGCGTTCGCATGCTTCTATTGGTGGGATTCGCCTTCCCGTTCATGGGAATCATCCAAGTTATGACCGGCGTATACCAAGGATCCGGACACACGGCCTATTCGATGTTCTTCGGCCTGTTCAGGTTGTGGGTATTGCGTATCCCGCTGATCTACTTGTTGGCCTACGTCCTTTCGTGGGGCGCAAGTGGGGTGTGGTGGGCCATGTTCTGGTCCAACATGGGCACGGCGTTGGTCTCCCTTGGCTGTTTCCTCACCGGAAATTGGGCGCGCCGGGTCATCAAGACGGTTCCCGGAGAGAACGCTTCTGTCTAGTTCCAATGGCCTTGCGCCGCATCGGCGTTGCCCCTAATCTCTCGCATACCCAACAAACGGAGGGAGGGAATATGCCGACAATCACCGCTTCGGAAGCTCATCGTCACATCGGACAACAGGTCACCTTGCAGGGGTGGCTCTACAATAAGCGCTCCAGCGGAAAGATCCTGTTTCTACAAATTCGGGACGGTTCCGGCGTCATTCAGGCCGTGCTGGGAGCATCGGATCATCCCGACCTCTTCACCAAAGCAGATCAGCTTTCACGGGAAACCTCGCTGATCGTGCACGGGAAGGTCAAGGAAGACCATCGGGCTTCGATCGGATGCGAACTTCTGCTGGAGGATCTGGAAGTTCTTCACCAGCCCATTGAGGACTTCCCGATCGAATTGAAAGAGCAAACGCCCGGATTCCTGATGGACCATCGCCATTTATGGATTCGAACGGGCCGGCAAGTACCGGTGCTGCGCATTCGTGACGCAGTGTTCCACGCCTTTCGAGAGTTCTTTCACCAGCGGGGGTTCGTGGCCACCGAGGCACCTATTCTGACCGGCACGTCTGTCGAAGGGACAACCACGTTGTTCGAGCTCGACTATTTCGGCGAGCCCGCCTATTTGGGACAGTCCGGTCAGCTCTACTTGGAAGCCACTGCCATGGCGCTAGGGCTGGTGTATTGGATCGGCCCGGCGTTTCGCGCCGAACAGTCGAAGACACGCAAGCACGTCACCGAATTCTGGATCGCAGAAGCGGAAATGGCATTCTATGATCACAAGGCCAGCCTCGATCTCCAGGAGGATCTGGTTCGCTACATCGTGACGACGGTAATTGAGGAGAAGGCGGCTGAACTGAAACAGCTCGATCGTAACGTCGAACTGCTGCGCAATGAAGTGGCTGAGCCTTTCGCACGGATCGATTATGGCGATGCCATCACACTGCTTCAGGAGCTGGGACATGACATCGCTTTCGGCGACGATTTCGGGGCCCCGCAAGAAGGTTCGCTGGGAGATCATTTTGGGAAGCCTCTCTTTATCGAACGATTCCCTGTGGAGATGAAACCATTCTACATGAAGCGCGATCCCACCGATAGATCGCGGGCATTGGCCGCCGACCTTATCGCACCGGAGGGATACGGAGAGATCATCGGCGGGAGTCAGCGCGTCGATACGGAGGAAGAACTCGTTTCCCAGCTGAAAGAGGTCGGACTTTCTGTTGAACCCTATC
The DNA here is from genome assembly GCA_030671645.1 of bacterium. Classification (GTDB taxonomy): domain Bacteria; phylum Bipolaricaulota; class Bipolaricaulia; order UBA7950; family UBA9294; genus SPBW01. Next base: position 2,320 of record DAOVHV010000099.1, read on the forward strand.
AATGGTATATCGATTTGCGTAGATTCGGATCCGTCCCTCATTCGGGATTCGGCATGGGATTGGCGCGCGTAATCACTTGGATCACCGGAGTTTCCCACATCCGCGAAGTGATCCCCTTTCCCCGTCAGATCAATCGACTGTATCCGTAGACCTTCTATCCGTCGGGTTCATCCAGTCCCAGTTTCTTTCTCAGGATCGATCCGGAAGAGAATGTCCACGGCATACGTGCCGTCGGGCGTCGCGATCACCGGATTGAGGTCCAGTTCCGTGATGCTCGGACAGTCAGCGGCCATTTGCGACAAGTTCGTAATGGTCTCGATCAACGGTTCGAGATCCACGGCCGGCTGTCCGCGAAACGCTTGTAGCAGCGGGAAAGCGCGGATGGATCGAATCATGGTCTCGGCTTCAGATCGAGAGATGGGCGATACTCCGAACGCCACGTCACGAAGGGCTTCCACCAGCGTTCCTCCGATACCGAACATGATGGCCGCTCCGAAGGAAAGATCTCTCTCCAAGCCGATGATCAGTTCCCGGCCAACCAACATCTCTTGCGCAAGGATGCGCGCATCCGGCATCTGCAGCGAATCGATGGATCCACGCAACTGGGAATAGGCTTTGACTAGATCTTCTTCTGCTTCGATGTCCGTGATAACCGCATTCAACTCGAATCGATGCAACAACTCGGGAGAGTCGATCTTCAGCACAATCGGGCAGCCCGCCTCTTCGAGGAATTGCCTGCCCCCATCCAGAGATTCGAGGTAGGTGAACGAACACACGGACAATCCATAGGAAGACAGTATCTCCGCGCCCTCATCAAAGAACAGCCCGGTGCGACCTCCGTCGATCGCTCGCCGAATGACATTGTGAGCCCGGTCGCAATCGTTCTCCCTTGAAAAGGCCGGTGAGCTTGCTTGTGTTTCCAGGGTTTTCACACGACAGAGCACATCAAACGCACTGACGGCCGTTTCCGGCATGACGTAACTGGGAATCCATTCCTCTTGCAGGCGCACGACGAGCGGAGCCACCATCTCGCTACGACTCAACGTGCAAACCAATACCGGCTTATCGGGCATCTTACCAACAACTCTCAGGATTCCGTCTGCGACGTTTTGAACTGGCTCGTTATAGACCATGGGAGGTCGGAAGATGACGATGGCCGCATCAACCGAAGGCAGCGCTGTTTCCAACGCCTGTTCATAATCGCTGCTTCCGGCTGTCGCGATCATGTCCACTGGATTTCCGTATCCCGCTTCAGGCGGGAGAAACTCGCGCAAACGCGTTTGAACGTCATCCGAAAGCACAGGAACGTCAATGTTTAAGCGCTCGCAAGCATCTGCGGCAATGATACCGGCCCCACCGGCGTTGGTAAGAATGACGACGCGGTTTCCTGCCGGCAATATCCCTTTCTGCAGCACGCGGAGAGCACTCAGAGATTCGTCGATCGTCGTTACGCGAAGCGCACCGCACTGCCGAAGGAACGCATCGACAATTGCATCCGGGCTGGCCAAGGAACCGGTGTGAGAAGCCACCGCAGCGGCCCCGGCTTCTGTGCGTCCTGCTTTCAGAACCACCACGGGCTTGTTTCGATTGATCGTTTTGAGAATTCGTCGGAACTCGTTGGGATCCGCAAAGCTCTCCAGATAAAGGAAGATGGCTCGACACTGAGGATCGGTCGCAAGCTGTCGGAGAAAATCGTTCTCCGTCAATCCAGCGCGATTGCCCAGATTAATGAACGTAGACACGCCCAGTCCGGTCTCCTCAAAACTCTCCAGCAGCGTTTCGCCAAGAGATCCGCTCTGCGAGATGAACCCGATCCCTCCTCCTGCGAGGAACCATCGGGAGAAAGACGCGTTCAGTTTTACGCCCTCAGAGCGATGGATGATACCCATGCAATTGGGACCGACGACGTTCAGTTTGTACTGCACGATCAATTCCCGCAGGGAATCTTCCAGGCGTTCACCTTCCGCGTCCGCTTCTTTGAATCCGGCTGTGATGATGACCAGGTTCCGAATGCTCCGTTTTCCGCACTCTTCAACAGCCTGAAGCACCAAGTTGCGATTGATCGCGAGAATGGCAAGATCGGTCGATTCCGGAAGATGATCAATCGAACGATAACAGGTGAATCCTATCACCGTGTCGTATTTCGGATTAACTGGGTAGATGTCCCCTGCGAATCCGCACATCTGCAGATTGCGCAAGATGGTTCCAGCAACGGAACCCTCCCTCGGACTTGCACCGATAATGGCGACTGCCTGCGGTCTAAGCAGCTTTGCTAACTCGTTTATCATCGATTCTCATGCCTTTCACGATCAGCCAGATCAACGCCAGCAAGATCAGAAGATCCCCGATACTAAAGGCAGCAGAGAATGGAATCCATTTCGGGAGATACAGGATGTCTCCTAGGAAGTTCAATCGAGTGTTGGAAGACATAAGGATCAAGTTCGCATAGACACCGCCTTGCATCAGTTGCTCGGCCAAATCGAGAAGTCCGGCCTTCTGCAAGGCGGTAGTCGATGCAGGCATGAATCCACCGTTTGCGATCAGTACCGCGAAATTACAGATTGCACCAAGGCTGAGAAGAGCAATCGGAATGATGCGTAC
>DAOVHV010000128.1 GCA_030671645.1 bacterium
AACCGCCTGCGGCGACAGAAGCGGTTGCTTCAATCCCGATCTTCCTGATAGCGAGAAAGTCTCAGTCTTTCATTGGTTGTGGTAGCAAATCTGGCTGCTATAATTCTGGAGGATACCTATAGCCATATGGCTGTTGGCATTCATTCCCCTGTGAAGAGGGTGGGACGTATGAAAGTCACACTGACAGCGATCAAGGCGGATGTTGGTAGTATTGGAGGCCATATTTGCCCGAGCAAGAAGTTGCTCGCGGCGGTGGAGAACACGGTCAAAGAAGACGGACGAGATCTGGTCATTGATCATCTCGTGAGCTATACGGGCGACGATGTTGCCATCTTGCTGACGCATGATCGAGGAATCGACGACGAGCAAGTGCACAAACTGGCATGGGATGCCTTCTTAGCGGGCACGGCTGTTGCGAAATCGCAGGGTCTCTATGGCGCCGGGCAAGATCTCCTCCGGGACGCGTTTTCAGGAAACACACGAGGGCTGGGGCCTGCCGTCGCCGAGATGGAGTTTGAAGAACGTCCCAATGAGCCATTTCTTATGTTCGCTGCAGACAAGACGGAGCCGGGAGCCTACAATCTCCCTCTCTTCCTTGCGTTCGCTGATCCGATGTACAACTCGGGTCTTATCCTATCTCCAACGGGGGGCAAGGGATATCGCTTTACGGTGATGGATGTCGATTACATCGAAGGCGATCGAGTTGTCGAGCTGGTGACACCGGAGGATATGTATGACCTGGCCACACTGCTGCGTGACAACGGCCGCTATGTCATTGAGTCGATCCATTCCAGACACGATGGGGATATTGCTGTGTCTTCCTGCACGACGCGACTTCGCAATATCGCCGGGAAATATGTCGGGAAAGACGACCCCATCATGCTAGTGCGAACGCAAAAGAGCTTTCCTGCAACTGGCGAAATATTGGCACCATTCGAAATCACTCACTATGTTGCCGGGTTCATGCGAGGAAGCCATACCGGCCCGCTCACACCAGTAAAGGCGAAGAGCGCTGTCTCGTTCTTTGATGGCCCGCCAATTGTCTCGGGTCTTGCGTTTTCGATTCGAGAGGGTAGATTGACAGAAGCGATCGATGTGTTTGACCATCCGTACTGGGACTGGGTTAGAGCAAAAGCGGCGCAAAAAGCGCACTACATCAGAGAGCAGGGCTTTTCCGGCGCTGCCATGTTGGGAATTCACGACCTGGAGTATGTAGGAATCAATCATCGCCTAGACGCCCTTGAATCGAGATTCGTCGTTCGCAATCCGGAGGAATAATGGGTTCGCTTCAGTTCGAAGATCGGATGTCCAAGATTCTCTTTACCGAAGCCGTGATTCAGCGGCGAGTGAAGGAGATGGCGGCTCAGATTACAGCGGACTATACAGAGAACGGATTGGCAGAAGATCTGAAAGGACGGCCACTGTTGTTGGTTGGCGTTCTTCGCGGAGCCCTTGTCTTCCTGGCTGATCTGGCGCGGCCTTTCCCTATTCCTGTTGAATACGATCTGATCAGTGTTTCTTCGTACCGCAATGGGACAGCACCAGGAGCAGTACGCCTGGTGAAGGATCTGGAGAAACCGATCGAAGGCCGGGACGTCTTGCTGGTCGAGGACATCATCGATACCGGCTACACCATCGAATACCTGCGCCGCAGCTTCATCGCCCGCAAACCGGCTTCGTTGCGCGTCTGCACACTGGTGGACAAGATCGCTCGCCGAGAAATAGCGACCAACATCGACTACAGAGGATTTGCTCTGGAAGAGGACGAATTCATCGTGGGTTACGGGATGGATTACGCTGAACTCTATCGCAATCTTCCCTACATCGGCGTCTTAAAGCCGGAGTACATTGGATGAGTCGCAAGACCGCCTTCTTGACCCTAGGTATCGAGACATCGTGCGACGAAACGTCGGTTGCCGTGCTGAGCGGCGAGCACGATGTGTTGATCAACTCCGTCTATTCGCAAGTTGACCTTCATGCCAAGTACGGAGGTGTTGTACCGGAGGTTGCTTCTCGCAATCATGTGGTCAAGCTGCCGTACCTGATCCAAGAAGCCGTTCAATCAATCGGTGTGCGTCTACAGAAGATCTCACTCATTGCTGCGACCTATGGGCCGGGACTCGTCGGACCCTTACTGGTCGGACTGACGCACGGAAAGGGACTGGCATGCGGGCTGGGAATTCCGTTCATCGGGGTCAATCATCTGGAAGGCCACGTGTTCGCCCACCGCCTCACGCTCCCGGATGCCGAACCTCCGTTCATGGCTTTGGTGGTTTCCGGCGGGCATACGAGCTTGATCGATGTGCCGCAGTACGGAACATACCAGCTGGTCGGCATGACAGTCGACGATGCTGCCGGCGAAGCTTTGGACAAGATCGGAAAGATGATGGGAATCGGATATCCGGCTGGGGCGGAGATCGATCGATTAGCGGCGGTTGGCGATCCCAAAACCGTTCGTTTCCCGCGCCCGATGATCGGATCGCCTGGATTCGATTTCAGCTTCTCCGGGCTCAAAACATCCGTTGTCTATCACCTCAGGAAGAATCCGCGCGAGCGGCGGGAGGACATCGCGGCGTCTGTGCTGGCAAGCGTTGTTGAGATCCTGACGAAGAAGTCGATCGAAGCGGCTCGCCGATTTCATCGCAAGCGGCTGGTCGTGACTGGGGGTGTAGCCGCGAACTCGCATCTTCGAAATGCATTGACCGAGGCCGGAAGCGAACGTGGTATCGAGGTTTCATTCCCACCGCCTTCGCTGTGTACGGACAACGCGGCCATGATTGCGGCTGTGGGTGCGTTTCGCTTCCTGCGGCTTGGGGAATCCCATCCATTGTCGCTTAAGCCGGATCCGTCTCTTGGCTTGGGAGTGAGAGAGTCGGACGAGTAACAGTTGGCCGGTTGCTAGACGGCTTCAACAGCAGGATCGTTCGGATTGCCCACCATCTGGTCGGGATCCAATACCCGCTTCATGGACGCGATGGCCACTTCAACCATGGCATCATCAGGTTCGGACGTGGTAAGCTTTTGCAGCCACAAACCAGGTTGAGCCAAGGCACGAAGGATCCACCAGCGATGGTAATTCCTGCCGGTAAACCGAAGCACCTCGTACGACACTCCGGCCACAACGGGCAGCAACAGCAATCGGGACAAGATCTTCACCCACAGTGCTGGTTGTCCGACGAGCGAGAAGATTAAGATGGCGATGACAAACACAGTCATCAAGAAGGCTGTTCCGCAGCGAGGATGCAGCGTCGTATGCTTCTGCGCGTTTTCTACGGTCAATTCTTCATCGGCCTCGTAAGTATGGACGACTTTGTGCTCCGCGCCGTGATACTGGAACACGCGGTGGATGTCCTTCATCTTGGAAATCAAGAACAAGTAGACGAAGAAGAAGCTCAAGCGCAATAGTCCTTCCACCAGGTTGAACACGATCGAGTTTCCCGATGTCAACCCGGGAATAAAGCTGGTGAGATAGAGCGGAAGCACCATGAACGCACCGATGGCGATCGCGATGGCGACAGCGAACGTAACGAACGTTCCCCCCTTGCTCATCTGTTCGTCCTCGGGGAATGCCAACTCTGTGGACAGGTTCAGGGCACGCAACCCCAACGACATCATGTCATAGAGACGGAACAAGCCCCGAAGGAAAGGGATTTGTCCCAACTTCTTGAACCGGAATCTGGCAGGCAACGACCGGATGAGGACTTCACCGTCCGATTGACGACGAACGGCGACCGCTATACGGTCGCCGTTCTGCATCATTACGCCTTCGATAATTGCTTGTCCGCCGATTACCGGCTTCACTAGTCTTCTTTTGCTTCAGAGTACTTGCGGTTAAATCGTTCAACGCGTCCCTCGGTATCGACGAAGCGCTCCTCGCCCGTGTAGAACGGATGGCACTTGGAACAGATATCGACGCGCATCTCCTCGACTGTGGACATGGTTTCGAATACGTGTCCACAACCGCAATGTACCTTTGCCCTCTTGAGCTCTGGATGAATTCCCGTCTTCATGAATCCTCCGGACTGCGCTAACGCTTGGAGTACTGCTCGCTCTTGCGCGCTTTGCGGCGGTTGATCTTCT
>DAOVHV010000001.1 GCA_030671645.1 bacterium
AGAACGATCTGCCTGATTCCAATCCCCAGCGTCTCTACACAGCGCACAAGATTATGTACGGCTGTGATTGAGCCAGTGACGATATGAACATCGACTTCAAGACGTGTTCCCGTCATGCCAACCGGATCAGTAATACCATCCTGGCCATCGACAATGTACTGGCGCGGGATGATGTGAATCATCTCAGATTCCGGAGGAATCTGAATCGCCTGTGCCGTCTCCACCACACGTCGAACATCTTCGTGGGTGATGATTCGGTCGGGGCGATTGATGGAAACGGTTCCCGAATTGTTGATGGAAGCGATGTGCTTTCCAGCAATCCCTACATACACGGAGTCGATCTTGACATCAGCCATGTTCTCGGCTTCTTCGACCGACTTGCGGATGGAAGACATGGTTCGACCGATGTCGACCACGACACCCTTCTCCAATCCGTGAGATTCGGACTTCCCCATTCCAATTATTTCGATCGTCCCGTCGATGACATTCCCGACAAGCGTCACGACTTTAGTGGTGCCAACGTCAATGCCGACAACCACCGTTTCCTTTCTCATCTCCTCACCGCCTTACGGGGCACGAGCGTTGCCTCTCCCCCAAACCTGATATCAATCAATTCGTAACGTTCGATCTCAATCTCTCGACAGAGTACCTCCAACGCTGCCAAACGATCCAATATGTGGACTATATCGCCCAATTGGACGCGAACATCATTCGCCAAGATTAGCTCAATAGAACGCAAATTCGTAACATCCACGCTTCGTACGACAAGCTCACATAAGTTGCTTTGGAGTGCAACAAGGAGTTCAACAACTTGCAAGTTGAGAAGGACATCCCCACTCCCCCAGCCGGAGAATGCTGCACCGACGAGTTTCAAGGAAGAAGAAACGGCCTCGTCCTTTCCTACGATGACACCACCCTCGGCGATGGCCACTCTGGAGTTTTCGGAGGGGTGTTGCGACCAAGCAATGACTTGCCGCTCTTCGATTACAAGTTGAATGGTATGAGGAAAGACTCTTCGCACCGATGCATGCTTCACCCAGGGATGCTGTTCCACTCGGCGTCGAACGAGTCCTGCCGGTACGGAGAATATCGTCTGACCGCGATGGAGTTGTGACAAAGCAACCAACTCAGCCGCCGTAGCATGCTGATTCCCAGAAATTACAACCTCACGCACATCGCAGATCCGAAGCCACGGAGTGTAAAGGGCCATGATTGCAGCAGCGATGAGTACCCCCCCTGATATGAAGACCCAAACGACGCTCTGGCGCTTGGCGTTCCCCTCCTTCACCCGTCAAAGACCTCTTTTTCCCCTACAGCAGAGAGATTCGTGAAAATGTTATACAGTTTTTGTGCTCGAATGTCAATTCGCTTGCCGATCTTAGCGATTTTGGATCGGCTGAAATCAGACCGACTTTCGATGCATTTCCTCATCAAGTACAATCATTTCGCCTAGGCTCAAGTAGGATAAGACTTAGATGTGAGATTTCCCCTTTACTTGCATTAGGAGTTGGCACTCGCACATTCGCGACTTCACTCAGCTTCCTTGGCTCAAATCGAGCACGAAACGCGGTACAGGAAGTGGCCTTCTTCGAGGAGTCGTGCCAGTCGCTCTGTGTCCTGCCAGACAGCTCCGGCGCCGAAGCTGATGAGGAAATCCTCTGGCTCGATGTAATCTGCGAGGAAACGGACGGTCTCGTCCTTTGTCTCGATCATCCGTACGGCACATTGGGTATCTCGACGGATGGCGTCGAGCACATGGATGGAGGAAATTCCCGGGATCTCCAATTCACAGGCCGAATAGATAGGATTAACCAAAACAGTGTCTGCATCTGTAAATGCCACTCCGAATTCGTCTCCCAATGCTTTCGTTCGGCTGTAGCGATGTGGCTGGAAAACGGCGATGATGCGCCTGCCCGGCCATCCAGTTCGAATTGCTTGAAGGCTCGCTTCGATCTCTTCGGGCAGATGTGCGTAGTCGTCGACCACGGTGACGCCGTTCTCTTCGAGAAGCTCGAATCGTCGGTGCGGCAACTGAAACGCAGACAAGCCGCAAGCCGCTTCTGCCAATGGCATACCCGTCAGTTGCACTGCCGCCAGCGCACATAGCGCATTTCGAACGTTGTGTTTCCCTGGTGCCGGAAGAACGACACGATCCACCAAGGTGCCGTTCTCATATAGGTCGAACGTTGTCGTCCATTGATCGTACGCCAGGTGTCTTGCTTCCAGGTCGGCGGCAACATCAATCCCTACGGTTGTGGCCGTTTGGAAAGCCTGTGCCAGGTTGGCCACTCGGTCATCGTCGATGCACAACACCTGTCTTGCTGATTGGCTCAGATATTGGGTGAACGCCCGTTCAATATGCTCAAGATCATGGTAGGTCTGAAGATGATCCTTCCCGATGTTAGTAAGCACGGCGATTTCGGGTTGAACCTCCACCAACAACCCATCGGACTCGTCGACTTCGGCAACGAACCAATTTCCCGAATCCAAGCAGGCATTTCCGCCCAGAGCAGGGCAATCGGCTCCGATGAGATAGCTCGGCTTCTCCCCTCGATCTTTGAGGATGGTCGCTATCATGGCCGTGGTGGTGGTTTTACCGTGTGTTCCGGCCACGCCGATACTGCGATGCTTCTGTAGAAGCCGCGCCATAGCTCTCAGCCGGGGCACAACGGGAATGCGATGCCGCCTTGCTGCCAGCACTTCCTCGTGATCCGCGGCAATTGCCGAAGAAACGATGACTCCGTCAAGGTTGCGAGAGACGTATCCTGCACTATGGCCGCGGTGAATGCGCGCGCCTGACTGGCGCAGAACGTCCGTCTCGCGATTCGCGCACAGATCGGAGCCGGTCACGTGAACACCGTGAGAAAGAAGAACGGACGCCAATCCGCTCATGCCGATGCCTCCGACCCCTACGAAATGAACCCGCGAACCCCTCTCAATCACGGGTGAACCTCCCTCATCAATGATCCAATCTCACCTAGGATGAGCGACTGAGCACTTCGCTGTCCCAGCCGCCTGGCATTGCCAGCCAGCCGTTCGAGACCTAGCTCATCACCCATCTGACCTAGGATGACGCCGACCAAACCATGGCGAACGATAACCTCCTCATCCGCCACTGTACAAGCGCATTCTTCCTCCATTATCTGGGCATTCTTCCTCTGATGATCGTCGGCCGCTTCCTTCCAAGGAACGAGTAACGAGGCTTTCCCGCACGATATTATCTCCGCCAACGACGTCGCTCCGGCACGGCAGACGACGAGATCGGCAATGGCGAACGCAGCTCCCATCTGATGGACATATCCCTTGACGACAATGTTCGCTACTCCTGCTGCGGCCAGCTCGGCTTGAATTGCCGTCTTGATTTCGGGATCGCCGGTGATAAGAAGAATCTGGAGGTCCTCGTTCCGAGCAATGGCTTCTTTCCCGAACAGCACTTGCTCCGTGATTTCCGCGGAGCCTTTTGATCCCCCGAAAACGAGAATCGTTCTTCGCCCGGGGTCGAGCCCGAAGTGACGATAGAGGGCGGGGGAACGCTTGACATGAAGAAACTCTTCACGAATCGGATTTCCTGTCACCACTATCTTGCGCGCATGAGGGAACGAGCGTTTCGATTGTGGGAACGAAAGCATGACCAGATCGACGAAACGAGACAGCCATCGATTGGCCAATCCGCCGATTACGTTCTGCTCGTGGATGACGGTTCGAATCGGAAGCACGCACCCTAGCAGCGCGCCAAGCAGAACGGGCGCAAACGAGGAATGCCCTCCTACTCCAATAACGAGTTGAGGCCGAAATCGCAGGAAGAGCACAACCGTCTGCACAAATCCCAGCAATAGTCGAATCATTGCCGGCGCGTTTTTCATCCAGCTCGTGCGAACCAAGCCGCTGGCCAGGATGGGATGAAAGCGAATCCAAGGATAGGAGAGCAGCATACGTGCTTCAACACCGCTCTTCGTCCCAATATGGACGAATCGTGCTTGCGGATACTTCTTTCTCAGCCCCTCACATATCGCAAGTGCAGGATAGAAGTGCCCGCCGGTTCCCCCACCTGCAACCAGGATTCTCATGCCTGCGCCCCCTGTTTCGAAACGTTGAGAAGAACTCCGATCAGGGCGAGAGTGATGATAAGCGACGACCCGCCGTTGCTGAAGAAAGGAAACGTCAATCCAGTAACCGGAAGAAGTCCAACTACGACTCCCAAATTCACGAGCGTCTGGAATCCCAGCGTGAAACCGATCCCCATGGCCAAGAGTTGTCCCAGACGATCGGGCGCTGTCTCGGCGATTCTGAAGGCCCTCCACACCAGCAATCCAATGAGTGCCACAATGGCCAGCACTCCGATGAGACCAAGTTCCTCGGCAAGGACGGACATGATGAAGTCGTTGTGAGATTGTGGCAGGTAGAACAGCTTCGCATGCGACGCGCCAAGTCCTCGCCCCAAGATTCCGCCCGATCCGATGGCCGTGAGCGATTGAATGGTTTGATAACCGGTCGATTGGCTGTAGGCCTGCGGACTAAGGAACGACAACAATCGCGCAAACCGATAGGGTTCGAAACGGATGGCCAAGAACGCGAGAGGGATACCGGCAGCGCCCACAGCCAGCAGATGTAGTATGCGAGCTCCGGCAAAGAACAACATGGCCATCGTCACCATACCGAAGACAACGATCATGCCCAGATCCGGCTGAACAATCACAATGGCTGCCAGCAGGCCCAGAAGAATGAGATAAGGCAGCACTCCCTCTGAGAAGCTCCTGATCGTGTCGCCTTTCCGACTTAGAGAGTGGGCCATGAACAAAATGAGCGAAAACTTGACCGCCTCGGTCGGTTGGAACGTGAATGGGCCTAACGGGAGCCAGCGCCCATTCGACAAACCGATCGGGAGTATGGTCAGCAGCGTCAACAAGATGCCGCCGATGAGGAACACGTCGTTTAGCAGTACCAAGCGGTGATAATCCCAGCGCTCCAAGACAATCAGTGCAAGAATGCCGACGCCGGCCGCCAACAGTTGGCGAATCAGCATCGAGGTATCGGAACCGTAGTGACGCAAAGAAAACGGGCTACTGGCGCTGTAAAGCATGATGAAGCCAGAGAATAGAAGCAACGCGGTCACGAAAACGGCGTGTCGATCCACCAATCCACCCACGCTAGGTCCCCCTCCCACGCAAAGTCATGGCTTAGTTAGATACCCCGATTAATGGGTACGGCATCTGTCCATGACTGGAAAGGAAAGAGGACCACGAAACACTGAAGATCGGTCCGTCGAACAGCAGACAGGTGTCCCGAATCGGGACGAGCTACGTCCTTGATTGCACGTTTTCGAAGCCGGGCTGGGATCGGATCAAACTTGCGAACGCATCGCCACGTTCGGTGTAGTCAGCGAATGCATCGAAACTGGAACAAGCCGGCGACAACACGAGAACGTCACCCGGCTGAGCAACCAAAACCCCACGAGTCACCGCCTCTCTCATCGTTCGCACGGAACATGGCGCGGACTCAACGCGAGGGTGCTGCTCGAAAACATGGCGTAGCGTGTTGGCGGCTTCTCCGAACAGAATGACTTCCCGGATGTCGGAAGCTGCGATTTCATCGACCAAAGACTCATAACCCGCACACTTGGAACGCCCGCCCAACAGCAGAACAACGGGTGAATCAATGGCACGAAGAGCAGCGATCGCCGATCCGGCGTTGGTCGATTTGGAATCATTGATCACACGCACGCCGCCGACGGCCCCAACGGTCTCCATGCGATGGGGAAGCCGGAATGCCTCACGCACAGCATCCATCGGAACCTTCGATACGTCGAATTCGGGAACGAGGCCCGCACAAGCTGCCAACGCTGCGCGCAGGTTGGAGCGTTCATGGGGCAGCAGCCTCTCCATGCTTACGGGCAAACGTTCGAAACACGTATCGTAAAACACGCGCCGGGCATTACCCTGCTCGAATTGAGAAGTGAGTGTACTCGGCAGGATGGCTACATCGGCAGGTTCCTGATTAGCGAACAGCTTGCCTTTGGCATTCGCGTAAGACCGCATGTCGCCGTGACGGCGAATGTGATCCGGTGATAGGTTGAGCAGTACTCCGATGTGTGGACGGAAGCCCCGGCTTTGCTCCAGCTGATAGCTGCTGATCTCCAGCACGAGGGTGTCCGATTCCGAGATCTCGTCAATGACGGAAATCAGGGGGATCCCGATATTCCCTGCCACCCACGCCTGTCTTCCTAGGGATTGAAGGATCTTCCCAATCACCTCAACAGTCGAGCTCTTGCCATTGGTTCCTGTCACTGCGATGACGGGGCAACTCCCTACCATGCCTAGGGCGAAGTCAATCTCCGAGAGCACCGGTAGGCCTCTTCGTCGTGCTTCCTCGAGTATCGGAAGTTCCAAAGGGATCCCGGGGCTCAACACAACAACGTCAGCTTCCTGAAGGAATCTGGGCGTATGCCCTGACTGCTCGAAGGGGATGTTGTTCTCGCGCAACCAGTTCTGTTGGCCTTCCGACAGGCAGCCCTGCTCGCTTACGCAGGCCCAAAGTGCATGGCGGGCAGCGAACTCGCAGACGGCTCGCCCGGTTGCGCCGAATCCCAGCACGAGGATACGTCGTAGTGTGTTTGATTCCTGGGATTGACTCATGTCATTCGCTTCGCAATCCGCGTTTCCAGGATCCGTTCCCGCGGGTCATCTTGCATCAGAAGATCAGCGGCAGTCGCGTCGTCCAGCGCCAGCTTGGGAACAAGGCCCACGATTTCGGATTCCAGTACCCGAACGCCTACTTGTTCCGCTTCACGGCTGACAGCACGAAAAGCCGCCGGGATGGTCGTAGCAGTGATGTCAGTCAGGTTCATGGAGACTTGCGCCAAATTCCGAGAGTCGAGCGATAGTCCCAATGCCTTGACGCCGGGCAAGCCGCCGTTTGCCTCGCGAATCGCCAAAGCGATTTCGCGCGCGATGGCGACTTCCGCTGTGTCCAGAACAACGTTGAAGGCGACCAGGAGATGACGTGCGCCGACGGCAACGGCTCCCGCTGTTGGATGAGGCTGCCGGGGTCCGAAATCCGGCCGCATCTCTGCCAGCTTCTTCGACAGTCCTTCGAATCCCCCTCGTCGAATCCGTGGAAGCGATGATCGATGTGCCGATCGTGCGGCCATTCCATAAAGATACACAGGCAAGGCCCAGCGATCGGCAATCGTTCGACCGATACGTCGAGCCACGGCCACACAGTCGGCCATCTCCGCCGCTTGCAGGGGTACAAACGGGATTACATCGACGGCACCGATGCGGGGATGAACGCCACAATGCGTTCCTAAATCAATCAGGGCTGTCGCGCTTTCTACCAGCGCAACAGCCCCATCGGCAATCTGTTCCTCGTCGCCGATGATCGTGAAGACAGATCGGTGATGATCGCAATCCGAATGAATGTCAAGTACGCAGCATCCAGTGCGCGCGATCGATTCCGCAATCCGTTCGATGATCGTACGATCGCGCCCTTCGCTCACATTGGGTACGCACTCGATCAATCCATCCCCTTGGCGTTCTCCATTTCGCCCGGCACCAGTAGCGAGATGGTGGCCGCGGCCGCCAACTCGCCATCCACCGTCGCTTCGACTGTTGCCTGCAGCAGTTCTCGCTTCCGACGCGCGATCCGCGCCTCCATACGCAGCTGATCCCCAGGAACCACCTTACGACGAAACTTGGCCTTGTCGATGCCGACAAGATATCCGATGGAAGGAGACTCCCTCTCATCATCCAGCACAAGGAAGGCTGCAGTTTGAGTCATGGCTTCGAGGATGAGAACTCCAGGCATGACCGCCTCCAGCGGAGGCGGGAAATGTCCCTGGAAGAACGGCTCGTTGGCAGTAACGTTCTTCACGCCAACAACTCTCTCCGCGCTTCGCTCGACAATCCGATCGACGAGGAGAAACGGATACCGGTGAGGCAAGCATTGCCGAATCGCTTCGATATCGTACATTCGTCGTCCCGTTCTAGAGATAGCCTTCGATTTCAGCCTTCACCAGCTCGGTGATATCGTCGATGGTTACCGGATTCCGATACATGATGACGTCCTTCTTTCGGATAACGATGTCATAGCCGTACTCGTTTGCCACCTTCTCGGTCGCCTGCACCAGCTTGGTGGTGGCCGCAGACGTGACGTAGCCGTCAAACTGTTCGAACATCGCCGAGAGTGCCGTGTAACGATTCTGAAATTCGGTAGCATCGATGGCACCTACACGAATCGTCGAAACAAGGTTGTTGATCTCGTCGATGAGGGGCTGAGCTTCTTCGCGCAACGTAATTAGGGTACTGCGCAGATCCGAGAATTCGTTCGACGCGATCATGCGATCGAGCGTGCCGGAGGCAGTGGTAACGCGAGCATCAAGCAGCTCGGCGTTGAGTTCATAGATGCCTCGCTCATAGTCGTCCCTGGCAATGATCCCTTGCGCGTACTCGTTTTTGAGATCGTTAATCTCGTTGTTCTTGTCAGTAATCTGCTGTCTGAGATCACCCACAGCCAGAACGAACACGAGAAATGCATCTTCAGCGTCCATGTACGCCAGTTTCATCGATTGGGATGCACTCGCTTGCTTCAGCTGAGTGATGTCGGCTTGGATCGCGTCCAAGTCCGAACTCCCTACTCCGCCATCGGAAGGAAGCACGAACTGCAGCACCAGTGCGCCAACCGCCAGGATCAGCGCCAAACCTGCTACCACCAATATATTTCGAGACATGTGTTCTCCTCCTTGTCCATCGCCGTTCTCTCTGATTATAAAGGCCTCAGTTCAACAAGCCACCTTTAGAACATCTGCCCAAATGCGAAATCAAAGACGGGGAGCCAAGTGAAATCCTCGTTCAAGATCCACACGAAATCGAGGCGTACGATAATTCCCGCCGCGTTGATTCCCAACTCAAAACCAAATGACGAAAGAAAGTCCTCGAACCGGACGGTGCCCAGATCGAATCCAGCATCCCAGAACGTGGTCGCGTAGAGTCCTTCCACCAGCTCGAGCCGATACTCAACGTTGGCAAAGACGTATTGCCGGGTAGGGACTCCCGAGACCCCACGGATCGACGTAGGCCCTCCCAGCTCCGTCTGACGTGATGTCGGAAGCCGCTTGTCTCCCCATCCGACCTTAATTCGAATCCCCAGCGCCTGATCGATATCGGCAGCGACCAAAGGCATTGTCGTCGGTACGAAGTGCGTCCAAGTGAGATCCAATTTTGTGTATTCACGACCGGCACTAAATCCTCCCGCCTTCTCCAAACTCAGCCGACGCCGACTGCCTTCGGTTGGGAAGAACGGATCGTTGGTGTCGTCATAGACTAAGGCCAGGTTGATGACATCAGCCGGGGTCCAGTGCTCTTCGCTGGTCAAGTGTTCTTCTTCGTGGCGGTAAGCTATGCCGAGGTTGGAGTAGTCGGCCAACGGATAGCTGAACGATATTTCGGCCCCCAGCGTGATGTGCACGGCGGCGACTTCATCGACCGTCATTTCCTTGGTTTTCTGGTAAAGGTCGATGCCCACGCGATCGAATCCGGGGAAATAGGCAACCGTGCTGTAGCCCAGATTCCAGGAGCTTGGACTGGAGTCTTCCGTTCCCACCAAGCCTCGACTGTAACTTAGCTCCAAATCCTGCCCTGTGCCGAAGATGTTCTTCTCGTTCAGCGAAAGCTCCCCGAACAATTCTCCGGTCGAAGGATCGATAGCCATCGATCCTCCAAAACCACCCAGATCCGATTTTTCCGTCACAGTCAGCGTGATCTCCACGCCTCCATTCACCCATTCGGGAACGATATCCACGGATCCGAAGTATCCGAGCGACATCAATTGCTGATAGGACACGAGCAAGTCCTTGCGATTCAGCACCTTGCCCACCTCCAGCTCCGAATTTCGGATGATAACGTAGTCATGGGTTCGGGTATTGCCCTGTACAGTCACTTGGGAAATCTCACCTTCGGCGACCTTCAGTCGCAGCACGCCGTCTTCGATTGCAGATACGGAGAGCTCGACCATCGAGTAACCGCCCCGGACATATCGATCATGAACACCCTGCACCAACTCGAGCAACCCGAAGTTGTCGATGGAGTGATCCGGCAGTTCACCGATCAAGCTCTCAAGAACTTCGGCCGGATAGATCGTGTTCCCTTCAACCTCGATAGAATCGATGGATTCAGGAGCCGCAAGCAAGGTTCGTTCCTCAAGCGTCCATCGAAGCCAGAACCGATCTCCCTCTAATCCCGCTTGGGTTGTATATTCTACGTTGGAGAAATAGACAGACTGGCTGAGGTTCGAGTACGCACCCGAGAAATCTTTCATCTGTAGAGGCTCATCAAGCGGAATCTCGATCATGTTTTCAGCGATAGATTCCGGCACTGTAGAAAGCCCCTCGATCAAATTTCCCGAGAACTTCTGCTCGACAAACTCAATGCGCAAGGTCTCGGACAGATCGACATCGCCGATGGAGACCAGCACATACCCGTGCGTTGAGTACTCGGCTATCACTTCTTCCAGCCCCGTCATCAATGCTTGGGGATTGAGCACATCACGCTTGCGTACGTCATTTCGCCACAGGATTTGCCGAATCTTGTAGGACGACATAATAGGAGCATCGAACAGCTTGATTCCGAACAGGTAGTAATCGCGACGGTTGACGTTGCCTGTAATCACGATTTCCTGAATGACTGGGTTTTCGAACACTTGGAATATTACGTCTCCGTTTTCCAGTGCATCGCGATCCAGCGTAACTTCTCCGAACCAGCCAAGATCGTAGATCGCTTGAGAGGCCGTTCTGAGGTCGGCTTCTTCAATAACATCCCCAACTTCGAAGTGAACGACCTCAAGAATGTCTCTCAGCTTGATTTCATCATTCCCCTCAACCGAGAGATCCAGAACAGTCAAGGGGTACTGCTCCGCCCAACCGATCACCGATATCGCGATCAGGGCAATGAAAACCAACCCCGGGATCCTTCTCCTCATCCCCAGTCCTCCTCTACCTCAAAGCAATAGACATCCAAAGACATTCTCCATGTTAAGGATTCCGCGTCAAGAATTGCACAACGATACCAGTTTCGTGTGAGGTTTTCATGAATGATTAGAGGCCTGATCTAGAAGTCTGCAACCGCTTCTCCGGCCGTTCGCAATTGGATCGCCTCGGCAATGTGTTCGGCTCGGATCACGCTCGAATTCGCCAAATCAGCGATAGTGCGCGCCACCCGACGAATGCGAACATGGGCCCGCGCGCTGAGCCCGAATCGAGTTACCGCCCTCCGGAGCAATTGTTGAGCGCTCTCCTCCAAAATACAGTCGGTCTCCAGGCGCTCTCCATCAAGCTGTGCATTGGAATGGCAATCCTCGTCCTCCCTCATCCGATCCCACTGGATTTCACGAGCGCGAGCCACTCTGTCGTGGACGCGTGCTGATGACTCGGCAACGTGAGTCCCGAACAGATCGTCGGCCGGCACGCGAGGGACCTCGACGCATAGATCGATGCGATCCAAGAACGGACCGGAAAGCCGCTTGCGATAGCGGCGGATATCGTGCATCGAGCAGGTGCAGGCCTGAATCGGGTCCCCGAGGAAGCCGCATGGGCAAGGATTCATGGCGGCAACAAGCGTAAATGCAGATGGAAATCGTACCGAGATCCCGGCGCGGGAAATGAGAATCGAGCGATCCTCCAGCGGTTGGCGCAGCGTTTCCAGGACCCGCCGATCGAATTCAGGAAGCTCGTCCAGAAACAAGACTCCATGATGGGCCAGACTGATCTCTCCCGGCCCGGGAACCCCGTGTCCGCCTCCCACCATGCCGGCATACGAAATGGTGTGATGCGGCGCCCGGTACGGGCGCCGCCATACTAGAGAGGCTCCACGCTCGAGCATTCCCGCCGTGCTGTAGATGCGCGTTACTTCCAGCGCCTCATGGAACGATAGCGCCGGAAGTAAATCGGGCATGCAGCGGGCAAGCAGACTTTTCCCCGAGCCTGGCGGTCCGATCATCAATAAGTTGTGGCCTCCGGCGGCCGCGACCTCCAGGGCACGTTTGGCTTGCAGCTGCCCGCGCACTTCGGCCAGTTCATGACGAAACGACGGCTGCTCCATGGAGCGCAGGGCATTCCGATCGACCGACACTGGCGCAATCGTAATCTCACGATTCAAGAAGCGCTGGACCTCGAGCAAAGTTTGCACCGGATATACGGGCTTGTCGGTAGCAACGGCCGCTTCGAGCGCGTTGTCCTGGGGAACAATCAGTCCATCGATTTCGTTTGACGTCTCGAGAGCAATGGGAAGTACACCACGCACGCCACGCACCTCTCCGTTTAAGGCAAGCTCCCCGAGCAACAGATTACGTTCCGTGGTTTCAGCGATCTGCCCAGTGGCAATGAGGATGGCAACGGCAATAGGCAGGTCGAAACCGACGCCCTCCTTTCTCAGATCCGCCGGCGCCAGATTGGCCGTAATTCGCCCGGCGGGGAAGCTAAATCCGGCGTTCTTGATGGCACTTCGAATACGTTCCCGGCTTTCCGCCACATCTTTCTACGGCAGCCCAACAATATTGAACGTGGGCAGCCCCCCGGATCAATCGCATTGAGTCTCGATCAGTCGCGCTTCGATTCCGAGAACAACCCCACTCAATAAGCGTGCGAACATCAGTCCACGACCTGAAACGCATCCTGATAAAGACACACCTTTCCAGGTCGGACCGCGACAACGTCAAAACGCATCGGCAACGCGCATTGCGTTACCTCCATGAACGAAAGCGCCGTTGAGATGATTCGACGCTGCTTGGCAGAATCGACAGCGGCTTCGGGCCCACCGAATCCATCACCCGAGCGGGCTTTCACCTCCACGAAAACCAGGATTCCTCCCTCGCGTGCGATGATGTCGACTTCCCCCATCCGAGTTCGCCAGTTTCGAGCGAGGATTCGATAACCCCGTTCCTTCAAGAACCGGCAAGCTTCTTCCTCTGACTCACCTCCATGCATCAACGTCGATCACTCTCCTCCACTTTGGTTATATTAACTTGGACGCCGCTTCCCTTTCAACTCTGTCCAGATGAATTGCGAGCCGCCCTAACCGAAGATATACTTGTTCAAATCTAGAGAACGAGGAGTTCATGGGAACGCTCATCCGGAACATCCGTCCGATCGGACCGTCCACTTCCACCATCAATTTGAGGTTTGAAGGAAGTCGCATTACGTCGCTGTCGACGTCCGAACTTGCCGCTCAAGATGGCGATATCGTGTTGGACGGCAGCGAGAAGCTGGCGACGTCGGGGTTCATCAACGCGCACACGCATCTTGCCATGGTGTTGTTTCGCGGATTAGCCGATGACGTTCCCCTTCAAGTCTGGTTGGAAGAACACGTGTGGCCCATCGAGCGGCAGTTGCAACCGGAAGACGTGTATTGGTGCACACTGTTGGGAATCGCCGAGGGCGTTCGATCCGGAACCACTGCATTCATCGACATGTACTTCCACTGCGATCAAGTCGCGCGCGCGGTCGAAGAGTCCGGCGTCCGCGCCTTGCTGTCCTACGGAATGATCGCGCCATCGCTTGAGGATCGCGGGACCTCGGAACTCGAGACATCAAAAGCCCTGATCAAGCAGTGGCACGGACATGCCGACGGTCGCATTCGCGTCGCCCTCAGTCCCCACACCGTCTATACATGCGGAGAAGACGTGTGGCGCAAAGCAATTGAACTGGCACATGAATTTGACGTTCCTCTGCATACACACGTGTCGGAAACGCGGTTTGAGGTCGAAGATTGGAAGGCGAAAACAGGGACAACTCCGGTGAAGTATCTGCATAGCATCGAAGCCTTTTCGGTGCCCATGCTGGCCGCTCATTGCGTTCACGTGAACGAAGACGACATCGCCATTCTGGCCGATCACTCGGTTACCGTGGCCCATTGTCCCAAGAGCAACGCCAAGCTGGGAAGCGGCATTGCTCCTGTGCCGGCCATGAAACAGGCCGGCGTTTGCGTAGCTATCGGCACGGACGGAGCCGCCTCGAACAATCGACTGGACATGGTGGAAGAACTTCGAGCCACCTGGATGTTACAACGGGCGCATCACGAAGATCCGATGTGCCTGTCTTCACAAGAGGCCGTTGCCATGGCCGTGGGCGCCGCACGTGGCATCCTTGGGCTGCCCGAAAACGGACTCTCTGAGGGCGTGCCGGCTGACCTCGTATTGTTCGATACAGATCGAATCCACACCACACCGCCTCACAACGCGGCCGCCATGCTGGCATATGCAGCCAATTCGGGAGACGTAACAGATGTCTATGTTGATGGACAAGCTCTTCTAAAAGGTGGAGAATTACGCACGATCGACGAAGAACGGGTAAAATCGGAAGTACGACGTCTGCTTCACAGGATCAAAAACAGGTAGCCCCTTCTGGGAAAGCGGAACATCCCTTCCTCGGATTCGGGTGAAAAGGAGAAACCATGGGACTTAGTCCGGACAGAAAAGCGGAGATTGTTAAGGAATTTGGCAAAGGCGACAACGACACAGGATCAGCGGAAGTTCAAATCGCACTGCTGACAACACGAATTACGGAACTGACGGAACATCTGAACCAACACAAAAAGGACTTCAGCTCGCAACACGGGCTACGAAAAATGGTCGGCCAGCGCCGACGATTGCTCAAATATGTCAAACGCCAAGACTTGGCATCCTATCGCCAGTTGATTGAGCGATTAGGAATCAGAGGAGTCTAGACATTACATGTACATTCGAGAGAGTATTGATTTCAATGGTAAAGAACTGACTTTAGAGACAGGACAAATCGCAAGACAAGCA
Organism: bacterium; assembly: GCA_030671645.1. Lineage (GTDB taxonomy): Bacteria > Bipolaricaulota > Bipolaricaulia > UBA7950 > UBA9294 > SPBW01. The sequence goes on from DAOVHV010000001.1 coordinate 14,794, forward strand.
GGTGGAGCAGTACTGGTCGCACACGGGGACTCGCACGTATTGGTCACCGTGGTGACCGCGGAACCCAGACGAGACATCGGATACTTCCCGCTACGCGTGGATTACGAAGAGCGATTCTACGCGGCCGGAAAGATCCCAGGAGGGTTTTTCAAGCGGGAAGGCCGTCCCAGTGACGCCGCCATCTTGACGGGGCGCATGATCGACCGCCCCATCCGCCCTTTGTTCCCCAAGGGATACAACGACGAAGTGCAGATCGTGGCGATGGTGCTGTCGGCTGATCCGGACTGCCCACCCAATATATTGGGCATCCTTGGCGCATCGGCGGCCTTGATGATTTCGGACGCACCGTTCCAAGGCCCGATCGCCGGCGTACGCATTGGCCGGGTAGACGGCCAGTTCGTCATCAATCCGGATCTAGAAACCCAGGTAACCTGCGGCGTTGAGATCACGGTGGCCGGCACCAAAGACACCGTCACCATGGTCGAGGGCATGCTGAATGAGCTATCCGAAGACGAGGTCGTCGAGGCCATCGAAATCGCGCACGCCGCCATCCGTCAACTAATCGGCCTTCAAGAGCAGTTCGCCGCGCGTGTGAACCCGGTCAAGAAGGAAGTCCCGGAACAAGCACCCGAGGACGAGTCCACACTCACGCAGGTGCGCGACATTGTGTGGAGCCAGTTCTCCGCCATCCATACGCTTCCTACCAAGAAGTCCCGTGACGAATTCATGCGTGGCTTGCGAGAACAGGCAATCGAGCGACTGGTGCCCGATCATCTCAATCTCACTGAGGAAGAAAGTGCAGAACGGACCGAAACCGTCTCCAAAGCGGTGGAAACACTGCTCAAGGAATACATGCGACAGGAGATCCTTGAACGTGGCATCCGTCTGGACGGTCGTCGTCCCGAGGAGATCCGATCCATCAACTGCGCCGTCGGCGTACTGCCGCGGGCGCATGGGTCGTCGCTGTTCACGCGTGGCGAAACGCAGAGCTTGGGTATCATCACGCTGGGTGCCACACGCAGCGACGAGCAAATCATCGACCAGATGATGTTCGACGGCCGCAAGCGGTTCATGTTGCATTACAACTTCCCGCCGTTCTCGGTTGGCGAAGTGGGACGCATCGGATCGCCGTCCCGCCGTTCGGTGGGACACGGCTACTTGGCCGAGAACTCGCTTAAAGCCGCCATGCCGTCCGAAGAAGACTTCCCGTACGTCGTGCGCATCGTGTCGGAGATCCTGGAATCGAACGGATCCTCGTCGATGGCCACGGTGTGCAGCGCGTCGATGGCCATGATGGACGCCGGCGTGCCGCTCAAACGACCCGTCGCCGGCATCGCCATGGGACTCATCGAGGATCCAAACACACAGCAGCGCGTTATCCTGACTGACATCCAAGGCGCCGAGGACCATTTCGGCGACATGGATTTCAAGGTCGTTGGAACGCGAGAAGGAGTCACTGGCTTCCAATTGGACGTCAAAGTTGGCGGCATCGACAGCGCTACCATGAAGTTGGCGCTGGAGCAAGCCAAGCGCGCACGCTTAGCCATCCTTGATGAGATGGATCGCGCCATTGCCGAGCCGCGGGAAGAGCTGTCACCGTACGCACCCAAACTCGCCACGATCGAGATTCCCACCGAGAAGATCGGTGCGGTCATCGGTCCTGGTGGCAAGATGATTCGCAGGATCGTCGAAGAAACCGGAGCCGAGATCGACATCTCCGACGACGGAACCGTCAAGATCGCGGGACCGAACTCGGAAGCCGTCTATGCAGCTCAGGAATGGATCGAAGACCTGACCAGCGAACTCGAAACGGGCACTGTGATGAAGGTCAAGGTGACACGCATCGTCGATTTCGGCGCCTTCGTGGCCTTGAAGAACGGATCGGAAGGCTTGGTACATGTTTCAAACCTGGCGTCCGGATACGTGGACAACGTTCGTGACATTGTCAGCCCCGGCGATGAGATCACCATCGAGGTCATCGGTGTCGACAAGATGGGACGTCCCGATCTCAAGAAGATCGATGGCGATGGTGATGCCAAGCCTAGGACCCCAAGGGGTGGAGGTAGCGAACAACGCGAAAGCGCCTCCGCTGAGAGATCGGCGCCCAAGGTGGAGGTTCATGTCGGCGACATCATCGACGGTACGGTCACCAACACGACTGACTATGGCGCGTTCGTGGAAATTGCTCCCGACGTCACCGGATTGGTGCACATCTCCGCGTTGTCCGACGAGTACGTCCGCCGCGTCACCGACGTCGTCAAGCCGGGCGACCCGATCAAAGTGGAAGTCTTGAACATCGACGACCGCGGTCGCTACAAGCTGCAACGCATCGTACCGGAATCGGAGAAGAAGCCGATCGAGGACGTAGAAACCTCGGCGGAAGAAAGCGAAGGTGGCGAGGGCGAACAGCCTACGACCGTTCAGTCTGAGGTTACTCAGCCTACGCCAGCTCAATCCGAGACCGTCCAGCCCGAACCCGAGCAACCGGAACCGACACCACAGCCCGAACCCGAGCAGCCCGGACCCGAGCAATCCAAGCCGGCTCAGCCTGAGACCGTTGATGAACCTAAAATCGCTGAAGAGCCGACTCCCGACGAGGAGCCGGCGGAATTCGAGGACCGTTGGTAATCTGCGAAGTCCGCACCTATGCAAGTTCGTGAACTTTACACCAACGCAACCGAAGCGACACTGAACAACGGACTGCGGATCCTCGTAGAGGAGGTTCCGCGGTCTCGTTCTGTTTCCACTGGTATCTGGATTCGGGCCGGCAGTCGAGACGACCCCGAGCATCAACAGGGGCTGGCACATTTCATAGAACACGTGGCGTTCAAGGGCTCGCCCACTCGCGACGCTCGTGCCATTTCGCACGAGATCGATGCCGTGGGCGGACATCTAAATGCCGCCACCGCCAAGGAAATCACCTTCTACTACGCCGACGTACCGGCCGATGGTTTGGCAACAGCCTTGGACATCCTGGCCGACCTATCGTTGAATCCGAAGTTCGATTCGTCTGACATCGATCTGGAACGCAACGTCATCCTGGAAGAGATCCGGGGACATGAGGACGATCCGGAGCAAATGGCCTATGACCTGTTCAGCCAAGGATTATGGGCGGATCGACATCCGTTCTCGCGATCCGTGGTGGGAACGCGACCTGCCATCGACGCCGTTCAACCGACAGACATTCGTGCATTCCATCAAGCGCTATATCAACCCGACAATATGATTCTGGCCGTATGCGGCGCCGTCGATGCCGAGGGGGTAATTCGGCTCGCCAAGGAGTTCTTCGGCGTCAAGGCAGCCGACGAGCAGCAGGTCCCGCAAAGAGCGGCTCCCGTCTTCCAAACCGGGACTGCTCATCACGAGCGCCCTACCAGCATGACGCACATCTACGTGGGAACCGATGCGCCCAACGCCGCTCACGACGATCGAATTGCGTTAGAGGTCGTCAACTCGATCCTCGGAGACGGAACCAGTTCGCGCCTGTTCCATTCCATCCGTGAGACCCGAGGATTGGCCTATGCCGTCACCAGCTATATCAACAGCTTCTCAGACGGAGGCCTGTGGTTGACCTATGCCGGTGTCACTCCCAAGAATTCCGAGACAGTCATCGAGCTGATCCGCGCCGAATTCGATGGGCTGCTGTCCCAGCCCATCCCGGAAGACGAACTGAATCTCGCCAAGGCCAAACTTCGTGGCCATTTGATCTTGGGGTTGGAAACTAACGGACATCGCGCCTCTCGGTTGGCCAACGCCGTGCTGCAACAACGCGACATCCTGTCTCCGGACGAGATGTTGGCACGCCTGGATGCCGTAACTTGTGACAGCGCCCACGAAGTCCTGTCGAAGTACCTCCAACCGGATCGACTGAACATCACCACGGTGGGCCCTTCCACATAGCCTATTGCTCTCCCGAATTCCGGAGAGTACCATGAGGCATCATGGCTATTGCAATCTATCCAGGAAGTTTCGATCCGATCACGAACGGGCACATTGACATTGTCCGCCGGGCAAGAAAACTGTTTCCCAAGCTCTACATCGCCGTGGTCGCCAATCCTCACAAGAGTCCGACGTTCACAGTCGAAGAACGCGTAGAGATCACCAAAACAGCGCTCATCGAAGCCGGCATCAACGGATTGGAAGTTATCAGCTACGATGGCCTGCTGATCGATTGTGCGCGCGAACATGGAGCTGACGCTATCGTGCGCGGACTGCGCGCTAACTCTGATTTCGAATACGAATTCCAAATGGCACTCACCAACCGCGACCTCGCGCCTGAGTTCGAATCAGTATTCTTCATGACCGCAAAGAAATACAGCTTCCTGTCGTCGTCCACTGTCAAGGAAATCTGCATGTACGGCGGAGACGTGTCGACGTTCGTACCTAGGTCGGTGGAAGCCGCTCTGAAGAAGAAATTACAGACGAAGAAGTGAAGCCACCGGCTTCAAACACGCAAAGTACGGCGGGTAGCGAGCCAGCCTATCTTCCCCGGTAGTTCGGAGTTCCCTCACTAAATAGGAGTTCGCACCTTGGACGAGGCGATTGATCGATTCGTTGAGCGTCCTTTGGTCCTTTCGCTCCGGTTGTGCGACCGGGACAACATGGCGACCACGACAAGGGATCACGTTCAGTTCATCAGGCCACGTGCCACACCCAGATGTTTTCGATGTCATTTCGCACCCCTGTCAGGCGCTACAGCTCCTTGCGGAGCCATATTCGGATAGGATAAGCATACTTCTCAGACCTTGCTACCTCGGAGCGATGGAGGTGGGTTTGAGCTTCAACACGAGCCAGGAGGCAAACGTGGCTAAGCGAGTGGACAAACCAACGTACGAGATTGATCCCGCCGTTCATGGACGATTCGACGAACGCGACACGATCTTCATGCGCCGCTTCTGGGATCATGCGGCAAGTTTTCACGGTGTCGAGTTCCGCGACCGGGCGGCCGAGCGAATCTCGGCGAAGGAAGCTGGCTACTCGCGGATTGACTTCGCCCGCGTTCTTGCGTCGTGGACGGTACACAACTGCTTCGGCGGCGCCTTTTCGTGGGATCGCCTCGGACAGGCCGACCCGAGCATGATGCAGTTCGACCGCTATGAGGCCGACCCGGAAGAAATGACCGCGGAGGTCAAGCGGACCGCGCGGCTGTTCGGGGCCGATCTGGTCGGCATCTGTGAAGTCAACGATCAGTGGATCTATTCCCATGATCGCAGCGGCGACCCGGTGGAGATCCCCTCCGAATGCACGCACGCCATCGTGATGGCAATCGCCATGGACAAAGAAGGCGTAGCGACGTCACCTGAATACTCGTCCGCGGTCTCGACCGGTGTTGGCTACTCGAAGATGGCATTTGCCATCGCCAGCCTGTCTGAATTCCTGCGCAATCTACGATACAAGGCACTGCCGATGGGCAACGACACCGCGCTCAGCATCCCGCTGGCCATCGACGCCGGACTGGGGCAGCTTGGGCGGAACGGACTGCTGATTACATCGGAATATGGCCCCTGCATCCGGCTCTGCAAGGTCTTCACCGACATGCCGCTTGTCACCGATCGGCCGATTGATTTCGGATTGACCACGTTCTGTCGGACCTGCGATCGATGTAGCGAGGCTTGCGGAGCCGACGCAATCAGCACCGACACTGAGCCGACGTTCGATGTCGCATGTCCGTAGAACAACCCTGGGATCAAGCGATGGGCAGTAAACGCCGACCGCTGCTATGAGTTCTGGGCAGAGAACACGGCCGCATGCTCCAACTGCATCGCCGCTTGCCCATTCTCAAAGATCAACTAGCCTACGCAGCGCACGAAATCGTCAGACTTACAAGAACACGATCGGCGACTCATCTCTGTGGATCTTCGACAAACCCAAGCCAGCAACCATCCGGACCGAGTATGACCATCGGTGTAAACGCATCATAGATCAAACGTAACCCACCTGCATCTACACGCTCACGGCCTAAATCTCATGTACCCATCGTCCGTAGCCATCATCCCCCACCCCCCCCGCCAACGTTGCTGCCACACCGATCCGTACCAATGCCACAGCCACATTGGCCGCTGATCCGCCACCATGTAACTGAGGAGCGGAGTTGGTCAGATCAGGTGGGCCTGATGTGCGATCCGGCAAACGAACGAGCATGTCTACACATGCATCGCCGAGTACTACTACCTGCGAAGCAGGCATGTCTTACGAAGCTCCTTGGGCCGCCATCACAAACTGACGGATACGGTCAAGGTCTTTGCGAAAACCGCCACTCGGTAACGGCCGGTTTGTGTGTGTGAGCGAGTCCACGCCCCATGGCTGCACCATGCGGATGGCCTCGGCTACATTCTCCGGCGACAGCCCCCCCGCCAAGATGACGGGGATCTTTAGTTGCCGGACAATCTCGCGGCTTACATTCCAATCGTGGGTTACGCCGGACGCACCGATCCCCGCGATATCCGGGGCTTGCGTGTCTAGAATGAGATAGTCGGTCACATCCTCGTATGCCAACGCAACATCTACTGCCTCGGGGCCGGCGACGGAGACCGCCTGCATGACGGTCAGATCGGGCAACCGTTCCCGCAGAGTACGTACGGCATCGGGAAGGAGCGTGTTCTCCAATCCGCAGAGATGCAAGACATCAGGATGGACTGCTTGTACCATCGTTTCAATTGCATCCAAATCCGACTCTACCGACAGGGCGACACAGACAGCCGAATCGGCGACTGCCTCTACAATCGCTCGCGCGGTGGTAAAGCCCACCTCACCGGGCAGACCGAAATTGCCGGGTGTTATACCAATATGATTGACACCCAACGCGACTACAGCATGAGCTTCGTCGACAGTTTGCATGGTATAGATCTGGATTCTCATGCGATTCCTTATCTTGGCACGTTTTCCGCCCTTGCCACGCTTTCGCCATGTCTTCTATTTCCTCATACTGATTTGCTGTTCTCGCATTTCATGATACAGATGTGTAGAGTTCGAGCAACGGAGGCTGTCCAGCCTATTGAGGTTAGGAACACGAAGAATGAAAATCTGCCCGGAAGCCATTCCAAAGGTCAAGAAACAAGACCTAACCCCGAGACCTGCACTGCTGTCGCGCTTCCTGTAGGTCAGTTCTGGTTCGTGGAAATAGTGGCGCACCGCAGGAAGTGGAATATGTAGTTGCCAATGTACTTGTGCCACTCCGGTTCGGGATCAGACGTCCCTCGCTCTTCCCACGAGAATTCCGTTGCGTAGCGGACGAATTTGCCTTCAGCGTCCACCAATTCGGCTTGCTCATAGCTCAAGATGCGGTAGAGGTACGGGACACCGTTCTGTAGGATACTGAACGAGGTGCATGGTTCAAGAGGGAGAAGAACCGCAAATGGAAGAGGGGCCAGCGCTTCCAGCGGAGATTCCTCTTCGGTGAGCATCGCCGCTTGAGAAGAAGGAGAGTCCTCGGTCAAGAATATGCTGACCACGGTCTCATCTGCCCCATTGAGCTTCGTGGCTGTAAAGAACCGGAGATTCTCATAGTCGAGCGTATCTCCCGTCTCCGCGAGCAGTGCTTCAATCGGCTCGCAACGCTCTTGTACCCGTTCGATCAATCCCTGACGATCGAATACGCTGCTCGACATGGCCGAGGTTGGCGTGGCGGGCCGCTGGAAAAGGCAACCCACTACCATCAATACCACCAGGATCAGACCCAAAAAGACACCCAATCGTCGCGTCATGCTAGTACCTCCTTTGTTGCTCGTCAGTGCATGTGTGCCGCTAGCGCCTCCGCCATCTCACACGGCGTCATCTCTTCGCTTTCCTCCTGTAGCTCTAATTACTCGTAGAAGTCATCCTACAACTGTGGGGTTGCTTGATCCAATTCGCTCAAGCATGGATACGAGGAGTTTGGGGACATCACATACCCTAATCTCGATTTGAATTGTGGTTTGTGTCCCTGGAATTCGCGATCCGCAACCTGGAGAAGCTCATTCCAGACTGCGAAACACAGCCGGAACCCGGGGTTGCAGCAGATGAGACCGTCGAAGCCGAGGCCTAAACTGTCGAGTTTCACAGTACTGTTTACAGGAGACAGAGAGACTCAAAGTGTCAACGACATTCCGGGATTGGAGCATCCTGGGAAAACGCAACGGCTCTTCACCATGAAGAACACGAAGAGATTGAAGGAAACCTGACACTACCTTGCATATGGAGACAGAGCTCTCCACTTCTTCATGATCTTCATGCCCTTCATGGTTAGGAGTGTCCAAACTCACAGCTCTGTCTACAGGAGGCCTGAGCTGTCAACCAATTCCGGTACTGGACATGCTAGGCAGTCAAGAACTGTGGCATACTCGATATGACATGCCTTCCATTGAACGGATCATCATCGCCACCCTGCTAGCCATCACAACGGCCGTTCTCGGCGTTCGTGCCGAACAGCTGGCGTTCCCGCCGGACGTGGGGACCAATCACCTTGGTGTCCTATGGCCCGGATCCGATCCTGAGTACACGGGCGCCTGGGTTCGACCGCATCCCGGTCCGTTCGTCTGGGGTCTCATTGAGAGGACACCCGGAACCTACGATTGGAGGGAGTCCGACCTCGTCGTCGAGAAGCTACAGGGGGAACGCTTGGCCGTGCTCGCCACGGTCTGGCCGTTTGCCTCGTGGGATCAAAGGGCGTGCCATCTGAGCGAGCCGCCCACACGAGGTGCATTCAAGGAGTTCGACGATCTTCTGTATATGCCGTGCGACATGCCGGGCTATCTGGCATGGCTCGCTGCACTGGTCGAACGGTATGACGGAGACGGTGTGGATGATATGCCCGGGCTCGCTTATCCGATCCGGCACTGGGAGGTCCTGAACGAGCCTGAGATGCAAGGGCCCCAACTCACGTTCTTCCAGGAGCCGCCGGATGTCTATTGCGAGCTTCTTCGTGCTTCTTATCACGTGATCACGACAGCCGATCCGCTGGCCGTAGTTCTTCCAGCCGGGCAGTCCGGGATGCATCGCGAAGCTACCGCCTACTGGCGGCCCATCCTCCAAGATGAGACTGTGCCGTTCGATGTGGGGAACATCCATTCCATTCGTGCGACCGACATGCAGCAAGAGTCGGCCTTTTGGGCACCAGAGTATCTGGCATTTCTCGCTGACACCGGCAGGTCCGACGTGGGGTACTGGATCACGGAAGCACAAGTGGGTGCCGTCGGTCCCAAGGGGCAGATGACCGACGCGCAAAGCGCCGAGGCCTTGTTCATCGGCACTGTAGTGGCACTTGCCGAGGGTGCCGAGGTTATCTTGCACGTGTTGGCCAACGATCCGAAAGGCGAGAAAGGACACGCCACCGTCGACACTGCCAATCTGTTGGGACGAATGATCGGGAGCTTCGCTTCCGTGGAACACGTGAGCCCCTATGCGATCCGTTTCGACATGCCCGGTGGGGAACAGATCTACGCCCTATGGAAGGGTGGCGTTCTTCCGGCGGAAGTCGCAGGAACGGTCATGGTCACCACGTACCTTGGCACAACGAGCTCGATGGATGCACGCGAGGTCTCCGCCGCCGTCTCGATGCTGGCCGAACCATTGCCTACAGAGAAACAACTGCCCTAGCCAATCGGCAAGCGGCAGCATGTCGCGCCCACTTACCGGCAGGCCAGGGATCGATCCGGTCGGGCACTTGCCCAAGGGAGCACGAAGTCTCCTCGGTCTCCGAGGAGACTATCACGACCTGGAGGTTCGGCAGGCACGTGTCCTGATCCTGCTCAGAATCATGCGTAGTGCTCCCTGTAATCGAGACGCTCAATTGGCTGAATCAGCCATTACCTGCTCTTGCGAGCCAGGTAGATCGTGTTGGACGACTCACCGCCCGAGTATCGGTTCGGGAAGGTCACAATATGGGACTGGGAAGACCGAAACACGGCATCGAGCAAACGAGTGAATTCCGCATCCGGGGGATCGTTGGACCACAGTCCGAAGATGCCGCTGGGATGGAGCTTGTCAGCCAGGCTCCGAAGCCCCGGCACCGTATAGAAGGCGCTGTTTCCCGGGGCAAGCCAATGGCTGGGTGAATGATCGATATCCAGCAACACAGCATGAACCAGTCGGGTCTGGGCCGCATGATCGAATCCGCCCACGGATGACGATGCCAATTCAAAGAAGTCGGCATGGACAAAGGTACAGCGGGGGTCTGAGGTCAATTCCTTCCCAAGCGGCACGAGGCCCCGACGATGCCAGTCGATGACAGGACCCATCACCTCAATCACCATGAGCGACCTGACTGACGTATGTTCCAGGGCAGCAACCGCCGTATAGCCCAGGCCCAGCCCGCCGACCACGATGTCCAAACCGGTACCTTCAAGCGCGGCCAGGCCGAGTCTCGCAAGCTGAATCTCGGCGGTGGTGAACAGGCTGGACATGAGGAATTCGTCGCCAAGCTTCACCTCATAGATAATCTCCCCTTCGCGCCGGAGGTCCGCCCGACGCCTCAGACTGATTGTCCCCAGAGATGTCTCCTGGTAATCCAGTTCTTCGAAATCCAACGCCATCTGCCAACCCCGTTTCGGACACGGCCAATCGTGCCGGTGCCCATACTAACCGCCCGCCACGAGCTTCAGCCAAACCGGATTCACCGAGCCAGCTCCGTGCGCGGGGTCTGATCTTGTCTCTTGACCTTTGTTCAGTTTCGGCGAGCTCGCCGGTAGTACCAGACGACGGCCACGCCGACAATTCCCAACAGTGACAACACGGCCGCGAAGATAACCCAGGTCCATTCCGGCGGTGTGATGCCCCGATATGCTGGCCTCCGATCGAAATCGATCCAAGGCCCAGTGCGGCCGAGGACGTAGATCAGAACCCGAAAGGCGTGAAGAATGGTCGCAGCAGCAGCGATCCGCAGGGGGAGCCAAGCACGAGCCTCGCTCCCAGCGATCCACCACCAAGCAGACCCCACGACGGTTCCCACGTTGAGCAGGAACTCAAGGACAAGCAGCGCGGAAGCCCACGACATCAAAGTCGTCATGGAGCCGTCGGTCAACATGATAACGGTCCTGAAAAGCAACACGCAGATACCCAACCCCACAAGGGTTGCGTAGGTACGTTGTCGATTCCAAGTCATGCTCACTGCCTTCCTCCAAGAATCATACGCTGCTGAAGTCGGATTCCATTCCCGTCAATCTCGCCATCCCACAACAAAGCAACAGGACAAGACTCCTCCAAACGAGGAGCCTGTCAGAACCTTCCACAAAGCTCCAGTTAAGCGCTTGCTGCCAGCAGCTTCTTCACGTGCGGGATGAGGCCGCCGTCTTCGAGGATGGCCAATACTTCCGGCGGAAGCGGTGGGAAGCCATACGTCTTCCCGTCGTGTTCAACCACACCGTCAGCAAAGTCGATGCCGACTTGGTCGCCGGTTTGAATGGCATCCGTCCCTTCGGCCAACTCGATCACGGGCAAGCCGCTGTTAATGGCGTTACGGAAGAAGATGCGCGAGAACGACGGCGCGATGATGGCGGCCACGCCGGCAGCCTTCAAGCAGGTCGCTGCTTGTTCACGCGATGATCCGCAGCCGAAATTCTTGCCAGCTACGATGATGTCGCCGGGTTGAACGGCTTTGGCGAAATCAGGATCGAGATCTTCCAGCGCATGCTCGGCCATCTCAGCCGGTTCCATCGGTTGGTACGTGTACTTCCCGGGGAAGATGACATCGGTGTTGACGTCGTCGCCGTATTTCCAAACGCGTCCTTTATTCATCGCTTCCTCCACATTACTTCCTGTGTCTCGCAAAGCCGCAAAGGTCGCCAAGGGGAACCAGACCCAACAGCAATGTCCTCGTTGCAGAACAGACTCGTGTGCGGCACTAGGCTCTCCACTTCCGTCATTTCTACTCTATCCTTGTCTTTCCTTTGCGCTCTTTGCGGCTTTGCGAGATACAGTCTGTCTTTTCTCGCCCGTTCGCTACGCTCACTCAAGCCGCCAAGAGGCCTTCTGTTCTTGCCCTTCCCTCAATAACGCTCTTCTTTGCGACCTTCGCGTCTTTGCGAGAGATCGCATTTCAGGACCACTGCTACATCTGAGTGTTTCAGTCTTTGCTTCCTCTGCGCCTCTGCGTCTCTGCGGGAGATTGGCAACGCCCTGCGTTGCTTGGAGAAAGGCGACAACTGCCTTTCTCTTGTGCCCGACTAGAAGAATTCACGAGGATCGGTGATTACGCCGGTGACGGCCGAGGCGGCTACGGTCGCCGGCGATCCAAGATAGATCTCGGCGTCACGCGATCCCATCCTGCCCTTGAAGTTGCGATTGGCTGTCGAGATGGTGGCTTCGCCCGGCGCCATTACGCCTTGATGCGCGCCCAGGCATGGACCACAGCCAGGATTCAACAACAAGCCGCCTGCCTTGACCAGCGTATCGATGACACCTTCCTTCAACGCCTCAAGCAGGATCTCTTGCGACGCGGGCAAGACAAGCAATCGCACGCCGTTGGCGACTTTGCGGCCTTCCAAAATCTTGGCCGCCACCCGCAGGTCTTCCATGCGGCCGTTAGTACAAGTTCCCAGCAACGCTTGCTGAATCGGCTTGCCGGCCACATCCTCCACCGGAGACACGTTATCTACAGTATGCGGCCGGGCCACTTGCGGACCTAGGGCCGAAGCATCGAATTCCATCACCTGTTCGTATTCTGCGTCATCATCCGGGAACACAGTCGTATATTCGCCCTCGGCACGGTCGGCAAGGAATGCGGTGGTCTTGTCATCAGGCGCGCAGTAGCCGTTCTTGGCACCCATTTCGATGGCCATGTTGCACAACACCATGCGCGAGGCAATCGACATCACCTCAACCGCCTCCCCGCTGTACTCGACCGACTTGTACAAAGCGCCGTCGGCACCGATGGTACCAATGATGTGCAGGATCAAGTCTTTGGCCGACACCGGATCGGTAAGATGGCCATGCACGACGATTTGGAAGCTCTCCGGCGTTTTGAGCCAGATGCGCGAGGTGGCGTACAGAACGGCCATTTCCGAGCGGCCGATGCCCGCCGAGAACGCGCCGAACGCACCGTAGGTTGTCGTGTGCGAATCCGATCCCAAGATCAATCGTCCAGGGAGCGCGAAGCCCTTTTCCGGCAGCACTTGATGGCAGATCCCCATGCCCACGTCGTAGAAGCGGCGGATGCCGTTTATCTTCACGAATTCACGGATTTCCTTGTGGTTCAGAGCATACTTTTCCTGCGACGCCGGTACGGTGTGATCCAGCACGATGACGAACTTGTCGGGATCCTTCACTCGAGACACGCCGATCTTGGCGAACGTCTTGGCAATGGCGGCCGTGTTGTCGTGTGACAGGCAGATGTCGGGCTCGATTTCCACGATCTGGCCGACGTCGATGGAATCAAGTCCGGCTTTGGCCGCCAGGATCTTTTGAGCAAACGTCATCCCCATCAGATCACCCCTCGATCGGGTCGAAGTTCATGAAATCGGCGAAGTGCAGGATGATGGACTCGGGAATGCGCTTGAAGGGATCGCCTTCCTTGGAATGCGTGCCGATGATGTGCTGCACGGCCGCAGGAAGCCCGTGCGCATCGGCTAACGCCACGCCGGAGAAGGCATGTCGCACCAGCACCCCGTCCGCGCTCTTGCGGAAGACGCCGTCGACTTCTTCCATCTCCACCAGCTTGCCAACATCGTGCAGCAGAGCACCGGCCAGCAACATATCCTTGTCCAGGTTGAGGTCGACGCCACCGTAGATCTCATCAAACGTATCGGAGACAGCGGCGCAGATCCGGGTCACACTACGGACGTGCTGCGCAAACGATGCCGACACCTTCTTGGCGAGCGTGAACGGCATCCGTTCGATGTCCTCAGGCGTCCATCCTCCCCGTTCCAATCCCGTGATCCAGGTCGCGATGACCTTTTCACGCAAGTCGGCGTCCCCGATCCACTCGATTTCCGGCAAGATCCGTATCAGTTCCTCTCTCATTCGAATCCCTCCACCTTCCGAACCACATCGATGATGGTTCCGTCGCGCCACTCGATAGCGGCGATGATTTCGTCCCCGAATACGGGTTTTCTTACCGGTTGAATCATCCCGTCGACTTCCGCCTTGATGTCGGCCAGCTCTTTCACCGGCAAGCCGGCAGCCAGGAAGCACTCCTTGAGATCCTCGCGCTTCGGATTCACGGCCAAGCCGCGCTCGGTCACGATGACGTCCACGACTTCGCCGGGCGTTGTCACAGTAGTGACTGAATCCACGATCACGGGAATGCGCCCGCGTAGCGTGGGGATGGTGATCATGGTCATGGACGCGCCGGCAGCGACGTCCTGGTGCCCGCCGATGCCGTGCAGCAGCAGTCCGTCGGAATGAGTATTTACGTTGACGTTGAAGTCGAGATCGACCTCGGTGGCGCCAAGGAAGGCGGCGTCGAGCTTGTAGGTCGCGCAGCCGCGCGAGTCGTAGTCGGCATACATGCCGGGATCCATCATGAGATGGGCCGGATCTTCGTGGAGAGATTCGACGGCATCCAGGTCAAACGCTTGACCGTCAAGGATGGCGCGGATCAGCCCGCGACGCAGCAGACCGACCAGCATCTTTGTCCCTCCGCCTATGGCGAACGAGCCTACGATGCCGGCTTTCTCCATCTCCTCACCGAGGTATTTGGTGGCCGCCAGCGAGATGCCGCCGGCTCCGCCTTGGAAGCTGAATCCGTCGACAAAATAGCCGGAGTTCACGACGGCGTCTGTGGTCAGCCGTGCAATCAACAGCCGAGTCGGCGACTTGGTCAGTCGCAGCGTTCCGGACGCGATGTTCTCCGGATCGCCGATCTCATCCACCACAACCACGTGATCGACCCAGCCTTGTTGAATCTCCATCGGGTGCACTGGGTAAGGGGCCAGATCGTTGGTAATGACCACCGTCTTTTTGGCGTACTGCGCATCGACCGCGAGGAAACAAATCGGACCACACGGCGTCGTTCCTCGGATGCCGGTGGCATTGCCGTAAGGATCGGCTTGCGGCGCGGCGATAAAAGCAACGTCGATTTCTACGTCCCCCGCTTCCACGGCGCGCCAACGTCCACCATGCGATCGCAACACCGCCGGCTCGGTCAGTTGTCCACCCTGACTCACAAACGCTCCCACGGGTCCGTTCATCGAACCTTCGATGCGCGACACAACACCGGCCTTGATGTGATCGATCACACCGGCGTGAACTGGGAACAGAGCCGTGGGAAACAGGCGCAGATCTCTCAAGCCCTTCTTCGCGCAGGCGTCGAGCACTTGATTGATAACGCGATCGCCGTCACGGAACGAATGGTGGAACGAGATCGTCATGCCGTCCGACAAGCCGGTAGCATCGATGGCTGCTTCAATTGAGGAAAGCACCTTGTTCTCGTTCTGGGGTGCTCCTTTCTGATGCCGCGGCGCCTTGCGATGATCGCGCAAGATCGCAAAGGCTCCCTGAAAAGGGATGACTTCGCGGGAGCCGACATGTTCGGGGATCTCTCGACCGATAGTGTTCTTCATACTTACTTACTTGCCTCCCTCAGCCAGCCGCTCGCCATATTTGAGGGTTCGCTCCGCACGTTCCAACACCGGACGGTCGATCATCTTTCCGTCCAGGGCCACTGCACCCGAACCGGCTCGCTCCGCATCCTCGGCCGCCTCCACGACACGTCGGGCATGCTCCAGCTCGTCGTCGGTGGGAGAAAACGCATGATGGATGGACGCCAGCTGTCGAGGATTGATGGCGCCCTTGCCGTCAAATCCCAGTTCGCGCGCCAACGCACACTCTTTGGTCAATCCCTCTTCATCGGCAAGGTCGGCATAGACCGTGTCCGAGGCCTGAATTCCGGCAGCCGTCGCTGCCGCCACGATCATCGATCGTGCGAACAACATCGAACGCCTCGTTCGCAACGCACCCACATCGCGTGTGAAGTCCTCGGCACCGAAAGCCAGCATGACAACGCGCGGATCGGCGGCCGCAATCTCCTCGCAGTGCAGCACGCCTCGGGCCGTCTCGATGATGGGCATGATCTTGGTGAAGCCGGGTTCGATGCCACAGGCACCTTCGACTTCATCCAGCAACTTCGCCAGCCTGGTTACGTCAGTAGCAGATTCGGCCTTGGGCAGACAGAGGCCGTGCGGACGTCCCTGCAGCACCTCTGACACGTCCTCTTCTCCTCCCGCGTCCAATTCGTTAATGCGCACCCAGACTTCTTTCGGGAATGCAACGGCTGCGAGAAGATGTTTGACAAGAATGCGGGCCGCCGCCTTCTCCGAAACGGGCACGGAATCCTCCAGATCGAGCAACACACAATCGGCGCCGTGAATCTCGATGCCGGCCAGCAATCGAGGATTGTTCCCGGGCGCGTAGAGGCGGCTCCGCCTGGGACGATCGGACTCAGTTGCCTGTCGCTGAATCCGGGGTTCGAAGGGCGCCGCCTCCAACGGCAAGGCCGCTCGCACGGCGGTTTCCGTTCTCGCTGCCAGCACATAGTCGAGGGATCCGAAATCCTCCACCGAAACGGCCAGGCTCGGAGATCCGTATTGGATCAACGTTTTCTCGACAACGATTTGAATTC
Organism: bacterium; assembly: GCA_030671645.1. Classification (GTDB taxonomy): domain Bacteria; phylum Bipolaricaulota; class Bipolaricaulia; order UBA7950; family UBA9294; genus SPBW01. The sequence goes on from DAOVHV010000001.1 coordinate 31,325, forward strand.
CCGGAGCAACCAGGTTCTGTGCCTTGGCCTTGACCTCAATATGCGGTGAC
>DAOVHV010000048.1 GCA_030671645.1 bacterium
ACACGGTAATGGCTTCTCGGATGTCTTCAGGATTGGGCCCGATGATGTCTTCGGCCTTACGTGTGAACGCCGCTAACTCCTTTCGCGACACAGTGGCCGAGCGGATGTTGTCCATCAAGTCCTTGATGTCGACTGTAACCAGATCAACGGCCAAGCGTCCTTTCAAGAATGCTGGATCAACGTCGGAGGCGATCAGCCACTCCGAAGGTTCGCCAATTAGGCCGATGCGGCTGAATCGAAGCCCCTTCCAGGCGGTGGCTACTACAAGCTCGAGCTGTAATTCCGGGACGATGCCGGCTGCGTCTCCAAACAGGATACGGCCATCACCTCCGTCCCGACGGATGCGTGCCAGAATCTCCAGAGAAGCCGGCAGGGAATTGTAGCCCGGATGGGCAATGAGGATCGAAGGTGCCGGCAATTGAGCCACCGTCTTCAGGACGTCTCGCTCCACGCCACCGGTCAGCACGAGGATCACGGCCAAGCAGTCCCCCGACGGCTTCTTGACCGCTTGAATGTCGAACTTGGCCACGGCTCGCAAATCGTTCAGCAGCTTCGACTTGAGCACGTCCAACTGCGCCGCGTCGTGAAGCGAAGATGCGTGCGTCAATACCTCGATCTTGTTCATTGTCCCATGCTACCTGGTGATCGAGAAGACATGCATCCTAACACTGACATGGGCTCCGGACACCCATCACTTCTCATCCGGTAGCAGGAACGGTCTCATGAGGTCCGTTCTCCAGTTGGTGAGGCACGAATGACGTTCGAGAACTGAAGTCTGTTGCCCGCAACTCAAGAGTTGCTGACAATGTATCATTCGGCTCAAGGAGGGTTCATGGAATTCTTGACTGTTGAGTTTCAGGGAAATCTGGTTTGGCAATGGTTGGTGGCAGTAGGCATCCTGTTGTTCGTAGGGTTTTTCTTCCAGATCCTCCTTCGTTTTGCCGTTCGGAGATTGCGTGCCGTCGTCATCAAGACTCCCGGCCGGTTTGACGATCTCGTGGTCGACCTGCTTGAGAAGACGCGGTTTCTGTTCATCTTCGTTGTCTCTCTGTATGCGGGATCCTTGATTCTCGTTCTGCCTGATTTCGCGGAAGAGGCGCTCCCTGTCGTATTCGTATTAACGTTGCTGCTTCAAGCGGGATACTGGGGCAATGCCTTTGTCGCGTTCTGGATCCGGAGAGGTATTCGGCGAAAGCTCGACGAAGATGCGGCAACCGCCACCTCGTTGGCCGCACTGGGATTCGTTGCGAAAGTTGTTCTCTGGACGGTCGTTATCCTCCTGATGCTCGACAATCTGGGTGTCAATGTCACGACGCTCATTGCCACTCTGGGGGTTGGCGGGATCGCTATCGCCTTGGCAGTTCAGAATATCCTGTCCGATTTGTTTGCCTCCCTCTCGATCATCCTGGACAAGCCGTTTGTGATCGGCGACTTTATCATTGTGGGTGAGCTGATGGGCACGGTCGAGCGAATCGGGTTGAAGACCACGCGTGTACGAAGCCTGACCGGAGAACTGATCATCTTCTCTAACAGCGATCTGCTGTCCAGCCGGGTGCGCAATTACAAGCGAATGTACGAGCGACGCATTGCCTTCTCCATCGGAGTGACTTATCAGACCTCTCCCGAGATGGTTGAGGAGATCCCCACAGTGATTGAAGAGATTGTGTCCGGCCAACTGGACGTGCGATTCGACCGCTGCCACTTCAAGACTTTCGGGGATTTCGCCATCATCTTCGAAACGGTGTATTACGTGTTGGTTCCGGATTATGGTGCCTACATGAACGTGCAGCAGGCGATCAACCTGGCCATCATGTGGGCATTCGCCGAGCGACACATCGAATTTGCCTATCCGACGCAGACCCTGTTCGTGCAGCGCGACTCTTCAGAAGGTGAGTAAGCTGGCGAGCTACGCTGCTTGCTTGTCCGGTGATGGCTTTGGAACGCGAGTAGGCTGGCGATCTACGGGCCTGTCCGATGCAGACTTCAAAAGACGAGTAGGCTGACAATCAGCGTGATCAGTAAGGCGGTCACCGTTGGAACAGCCAGCCGGCGAATGAAGTCGCCCAACGATGTCTTGAAATACTCCAACGACACCGAGATGCAGGGATGAATCGGCGTCAGGATGTAGCCCAGGTAGATGGCGAAGTAGGTGGCGGCAAAGGCAGGAGCCGACATGGCGCCGTACGTCGTGACATAAATGGGAACGACAATCGACATCGGGGCTTGGATACGCCCTGTGATCAAACCGAGCAGTGCGCCGATCACGATGCACAGCACGACCGGTGGCAACGACATGGCGCCGATTCTCTCCGGAATGCCCGAGGTCGTGAACACGTTTAGAAACGCGAACATGGCCGCGATGATCAGCATGTACTTCCATGGCCGCGCCTTCAGAACGATGCGTCCAAACTGAGGAAGCCGGATCTTCCCAATGATTAGCCCCCCGGAAAGGCTCACGAGAACCCCTGCAACGGTCCCGATCTCGGTATAGGGAAGCGACGCCGTACGCTTCAATATGAGGTCGAGGATCGGCGCGACCAAAATGATGAGCAACGGAACCAGTAGCCCGATCAGCGAGAACACTCCCGTTTGAGTCAGTTTCCCGCTTACCCGGCGAAGCAGAAACACGTATCCCAATCCGAGCGTCAGCAGGAACGCGGGAATCAAGTACGGAATGGCACTATATACTTCCAATTCCGCGATCTTGGCCGACGCAATCAAAGCGGGACCGAGCGGATAAACGAGCAATAGGGCATGTCGGAACCAAACATTGGCTGCTGCTTTGATATCAGCTGGTGCATGGCCGGCGCCGCGTTCAATCAACGGAGCCGACAAGAGGGCGCCACCCGGCATTGGAAGCATACCCAACAGGCCCGGTCCCAGGGCCAGAAACGAGCGGATGCCGATACGGAGGTTTGCCACCAGGCGGTCCATCTCGCCGGAAGCCTCCATAACGCCGCCGATCAAGGGGATGATTCCCACTACCAACGACAGCAGCAGAACGGATGGATCGGATATCGTCTCCCAAAGCGCGGCTCCGAAGGACCCAAACGAATGGGTGAAGACAGCCAGCACGATCGTTGCGATTCCCATTCCCAGAGCCAGGTCACGGCGGGAGACAACAAGAAGCAATACGATGGCCAACGAAAAACCGATCCACAGCAACATAAGACTCCCCTCCGCGCTGGTCCGCCATGTCCGCAGGAGTTCGCGGACATGCCTTGTCTTCAAGATTGGTGCGAAGGGTATCCTATCTTGGCATCCCCTCCCAGCAGGCTTATACTGGGCGAACTCATCGAGATGATGTAAGGATCCCGATGAGTTCGGCCTACTTCTCGAGAATACATGAAGGTCTCGAGAAGTAGGGCTTACCGGCGAGAGAACGTGGAGTTCTCAAATGAGTAGGGCGTACTTGCCGAGTGCCGTGTACTCGCTGAGTACCGCCTACTCGCTGAGTAGAACGAAGTCCGGGCATTGGCGCAAGGAGATCAGATGAGCGACATCAGCACGCAGCTAACTTCCTTTCTTGTATCGGAGCGACTACCGTGTGTTCTTGCCTTTTCCGCTGCCAGCGAGCTCGGCATCACGGCTTGTGAAGTTGGCGAAGCTGCTGACAACGCCGACGTGCGAATCTCTCGCTGTCAACTGGGCTTATTCGGGTTCGAGGAATTCGGCGAAAGGCGTTTCACAGGCTGTGTGGCCAAGATTCCGGCTGAACTTCGCGAAGCGCTTGCCGCCAGCGCGTTGTCCGAAGGCGTTCCCTGCATCGAAGCGTGGCGTACTGCCGATGATCTCGGTGTTCCCAGGATTCTCGTTGGAGTGGCGGCGAATGAGATGGGAATTCGGATTACCCGTTGCCAGCTGGGGTGTTTCGGCAGCTCTGCCATGAGCGAGCTGCAATGAGAACATCAATCCTCTGATCGTTCTCATGTGGGTGACGTAACAGCGATGACTCTGGCTTTTCGTTCTGTCTGCTGCTCCTATTCATAGGAGCAGCCCTTTGCGTCTTAGCGAGAGTTGTCGTTCTCTCAGACGGTCACGGGGGTGAGGGGAGGCTGGCTGGATAAGACGGCGAGGACATTGCGAACGGCGATGTCAGCCATTGCCACCCGCGTTTCTTCTGTTGCGCTGCCCAAATGAGGCGTCAGCACCACTCGCTCGCGTAGGTCCAGCAATTCCGGATACACGGCGGGCTCCTGCTCGAAGACATCCAGTCCCGCTCCTGCGATGACGCGCCGTTTGAGCGCGGACGCAAGAGCGGCTTCATCGAGCACCGCCCCTCGAGCTGTGTTGATCAAGACGGCCGTAGGTTTCATCCGCGCGAATGCATCGGCACCGAACAAGTGCCGAGTCTCTGGTGTCAGAGGGACATGGACGCACACGAAGTCGCTCTGTTCGAGGAGCTGTTCGAACGAGACCTGCACAGCATCAAGCTCGGACTCAAGATCCGGCTTGCGTGTCCGCGAATGATAGAGCACGGGCATGTCGAAGCCGCGATGACCGCGTCGGGCGACGGCGGCGCCAATGCGTCCCATGCCCACGATTCCCAAAGTCGTTCCGTGCACATCGATGCCGGTAAGCGGTTGCTGAAGGCCCCAGGAGGGGAATTCCCCGTTGCGTACGGCAACGTCAGCTTCTGCGATTCGCCGAGCGGCGGAGAGAAGCAAGGCGAACGTGTGATCGGCGGTCGATTCGGTCAGAACATCCGGTGTGTTGGTGACGACAATGCCTTTTCTTTCCGCGGCGGCGATATCGATGTTTTCGCAGCCCACGGCCACATTCGCTACGATTTGCAGGTGCAGCGCCTGATTCAGTAACTCCGATCCGATGGGATCTGTCAACAGGCAGATGAGGGCATCGACGGTCGCAAGAATCGAACTCAGAGAGTCATGTCCCGCCCTGTCGAAGAGACGAACTTCGTGTCCCGCTGCTTTCAACCGTTCGAGGTGTTCCGGAAACAAGTCGGCTGTGCAGACAACGATTCCCATACGGCTCCTCAACAAGCGGCTAAGGCTTCGGGATGGCGCTTCGAGCCAGTTCGTCGGCTCGTTCGTTCTCCGGATGCCCGGCGTGACCTTCCACCCAATGGAACGTGACGCAATGCGTCTCCACCAGTGCGTCCAATTCTCGCCACAAATCCTCGTTCTTTACGAGCAACCAACGTTTACCGGATCGACGTTTCCATCCGTTCACCTTCCACTGGATGATCCACTCGGTGATGCCCTGTTTGACGTACTTAGAGTCCGTGAATAGATCTGCCGTGCCGGGATGTTTTAATTCGCGCAGTGCGAAAATCGCCGCCATCAGCTCCATCCGGTTGTTGGTGGTGGCCGGATCGCCACCCGAGATTTCCTTTCGAAGCGATCCGCTGATGAGAACGGCTCCCCAGCCTCCCGGTCCCGGATTTCCGCTGCAGGCACCGTCAGTATAGATGGTCACGGTAGTCACGATGGACTAGGTATATCTGATTGCGCAGTTGTTGTCGACCTAGCACCGTAGAACGCTGAGGCCATGGCGCGGTTCCTTGAGTTGGCTTGATGCGGTGTGGCTGCCCAAACCGATGTCCCCGATATTGACCATCGGAACCCAATCGACTGATTCGATTGCTTCGTCCTGACGAGAGGGCTACCATTTGGACATCCTATTTCGGCGAGGTGAGTTCATGAGCGAGCCACAACTGCGGCTGATAACAGGCGATGCCTACCTGTGCGATCAGGCGTTGGCGGCGCGCGAAGCGGCGTTGCTGGCCATCGATCCCGGCATCGAACGGCACGGACTGTTTGCTGACGAACTCGATCTCTCCTCGTTGGATATCGAGCTTCGATCCTGCTCATTGTTTGCGCTCGGACGCCACTTCGTCATTCGCAAGGTCGAGAAGAACCGATCGGCGAAGGCACTGGCCGCCATCTTGGAGAAGCCGTTTCCCGAAGGAACCTATCTCACGCTGTTGGCGGGACCTCTGAAAGCGACGAATGCCGTGCTCAAGGCGGCCAGGGCCAAAGATGTTGTGATCGCTCTACCGACACCCAAAGGCACGTCCTTGCCACGGACGGCACAGGGAATTATGGAGGAATCCGGCCTGGCGCTTCCCAATCCCGTGGCTCGAACGTTGTTGGCGGAATGTGGAAACGACTTGCTGTCGCTTCACAATGAACTCGCTAAATTGCGATCAGTTACCGGGTCCGATCCGATTTCCGAGGCAACGGTGCGCGAGCTGTGCTTCAATCATACCGAAGCAACGGTGTATCCGTTCTACGATCGACTGGGTGAAGGGCAACTTCCCGCCGCTCTCGGTGAGTTGGACGGACTGCGGGAAGATTCAGGGCGCATCGTGGGCGGCATCATTCGCCACTACACGCGGCTGGTGATGGTTCGTCTGCTGCTTGATCAGCGCAGGCCCCAATCGGAAATTGCCTCCAAGATCGGAATGCAGGATTGGCTGTGCCGACGGTTGATTGGTCAGGCGAAGCGGCGTTCGTTCGAAGTTCTTGTCAAGGCGTTGCGATTGGGTGTCAAACTGGATCAGCGCATCAAGCAGGGGCGAATCGCCCCCGATGATGCGCTGATGCAATTGATCTTAGCTGCTACCGCTCCTGACTAACCTTCACCGGAATGAAGGACGAGAATCCCACCTTCTCCAACAGCAAACGGCTGACAACCAGCGCACAGAACAGGCTCCCCAGCACACCGATACCGAGCGTGACCGCGAAGCCGCGGATGGGACCCGTTCCCAGCAATAGCAGAATGAATGCCGTGATGAGCGTGGTGATATTGGCGTCGAACAGCGTAGACAGTGATTTCTCAAACCCGGTGCGAACAGCCGCCAACGGCGACTTGCCCGTTCGTCGCTCTTCCTTGACGCGCTCGAATATGATCACATTGGCGTCCACGGTCATGCCGATGGTCAGGATGATACCTGCGAAACCCGGCAGCGTGAGTACGGCCCCGAACACGTTCAAGGCCGCAAACACGATCAACATGTTGAGGACGAGCGCTAGATTGGCCACAAAGCCAAGAAGGCGATAGAACGCGAACATGTAGATGAGAATGAGAACAAAACCAATGGCGATCGTCATCGTGCCGCGGCGAATCGAATCGGCGCCCAACGTCGGACCAACGGTCGTTTCTTCGACGATGGAGATTCCCACCGGCAAGG
>DAOVHV010000129.1 GCA_030671645.1 bacterium
TATGCTTTGCGAACGCTAATGCGTTCGTGGCGAATGCTAACGCATTCGTAACGCATGACTCGCATACGGCGAATAGCTACGCATACGGCGTATGACTGCGCATATGTAGCGCATAACGTGCGAGCGGGGGATTACATGGAGGGTGGCAAATTTCTATACCCGCGAATGGTGCTGGGCATCGTCGCGGTGTCGTTCGGAGCTATCTTCGTTCGCTTCGCTTCCGAAGCCGGCCCGCTTGCCATCTCGGCCTGGCGATTGTCGATTGCCGCGCTTGTTTTCATCCCCATCGCCTGGATACGCAAACAGCGTTCGCTCACTCCGCGGATGACGATGTGGTGCGTGGCGTCGGGTGCCGCCCTGGCCCTGCATTTCATCCTCTGGATCTCCTCACTGTCTTATACCTCAGTCGCCAGTTCGGTTTTGTTTGTAACCACGCATCCTCTCTTCGTCGGGATGGGCTCGTACATCTTCTTAAAGGAGCGCCCCACTCGCTCGTTGCTGATCGGCGTTTCGCTCGCCTTGCTCGGTGGTGCGCTGATTGGGTTCGGCGACCTCCAGCTCGCCGGTGTGGCGATCAAGGGCGACCTCCTCGCCGTCGGTGGAGGTTTGATGGCGGCCGTCTATTTCATGATCGGCCGGCATGTCCGACAATCCGTTTCAGCCACTGAATACATCGCCGTGACGTACGGGACAGCCGCCGTTCTCGTGTTGGCGATCTGCGGGATCACTCGGACACCGTTGACCGGATTCTCCGGCACGACCGTCGGGTTCTTGGTTCTTCTCGGGCTCATTCCGCAATTGCTGGGTCATTCGACCTTCAACTGGGCTCTCAAGCATCTGCCGGCATCGAATGTCTCGGTACTGATCCTTGGTGAGCCCATCGGATCGGGACTCCTCGCTTTGCTGTTCTTCCGCGAATGTCCAAGCGGCTTGAACCTGGCAGGAGCCGCCATCATACTCGTTGGTATCTATCTGAGTGTTCGCAACAAGGAGCGATCTCATGTCAATCAACCTTGAACAAGGGCGCAACAGAATCGATTGGGCGAATTCCCGTATGCCTCTGCTGAATTTACTTCGCAAGCGCTTCTTGCAGGAGGTGCCATTCGCAGGCAAGCGCATTTCCATGAGCATTCATCTCGAAGCCAAGACAGCGTGCCTTGCCGTCTTGTTACGAGACGGGGGCGCGCAAGTTCATGTGACCGGCAGCAATCCGCTGTCCACCCAGGACGATATTGCCGGGGCGTTGGCTGAAGAGGCAAACATCGAGGTATTCGCCCGCCACGGCGTCTCCCAAGACGAATATGCGGAACATCTCGTGCAAACACTTGCTCACCGGCCTCATCTGATTCTCGATGACGGCGGCGATTTGATGTCGTTGCTCCACGAATCACCTCAAGAACAGGTACTTGGTGGAAGCGAAGAAACCACTACCGGTGTGGGGCGGTTGCGAATTCTTGCTCAGGAAGGCAAGCTGCTGTTCCCGATGTTCGCGGTCAATGACGCTCGCATGAAATCTCTGTTCGACAACCGTTACGGAACCGGACAGTCTGTCTGGGACGGCATCTTCCGCTCGACCAACTTGCTCATTGCCGGCAAGAACGTGCTGGTGGTGGGATACGGATGGTGCGGACGAGGCATCGCCTTGCGCGCCACCGGGCTGGGCGCCCGAGTCACCGTCGCGGACGTCGATCCGATCCGTGCGCTGGAAGCTTGGATGGAGGGCCTCAATGTGGCGCCGGTGGCCGAGGCTGTCCGCAGTGCCGACCTCGTCATCACCGTCACCGGATGCGCCGACGTCGTGCCCGAGGAAGCACTACAGAATGCCAAGGACGGTATCGTTCTGTGCAACGCCGGACACTTCAACGTCGAGGTCCGCCCCGACACACTGGCCCAAATGGCCACCTCCCAACGGACAGTGCGCGACGGTGTGGAGGAGTACACCATGTCCGACGGCCGCCGGCTCTATCTCCTGGGAGAAGGTCGTTTGGTCAATCTCGTTCTCGGAGACGGGCATCCCGTCGAGATCATGGACATGTCGTTTGCCGTGCAGGCGCTCACGCTCGAGCATCTTCTTCGTGCGTCCCCGTTGGCACCCGATCTCTATTCGGTTCCGCCGGAAATCGACGAACGCATCGCTCGGATGAAATTGGAGACCCTTGGCGTTCAAATCGATGAATTCACCGATGAGCAAAAGACATATTTGGGCCACGGCTCGTCCTAGTCCGGTCAGGGAATCGAACTCGCTTGCGTGGTACAATCGTCCAGTAGGGGTGAGACTATGAAACGATATCGAATTCTCCGAAGAACTCTCGCTGTCCTGATACCGACCTGCATCATCGTCCTTACGTTCGCGGTCTCCGGGGTTCAAGATTCCTCTTCGGATCTGTTCGAGCCGATCTATGACATCTATGAGTACATCAAGAGCCATTTCTTTCAGCCTGAGAAGATCGACGATCAGCAGGCCCTGTATGGCGCCATGAAGGGCATCGTCGAACAGCTCGATGACCCCTACAGCGAATTCTTTGATCCGGACGATAAGCAGGCGTTTGACGAAAGCTTGAACGGAGAATTCAGCGGCGTCGGCATCGAGATTACATTGGAAGATGGCATTCTCACGGTCATCACACCCCTTGTCGGCAGCCCAGCGGAAACCGCCGGTATGCGGGCCGGAGACAAGATTCTCGCCATCGACGGCGAGTCAACCGACGGAAATACGATCACTGAATCGGCTCTGAAAATCCGAGGCGAAATCGGCAGCACAGTTATACTCACCGTGCTGCATGAGGACGGAACAACCGAGGATATCACCATCGTTCGCGATACGATCATCGTCGATGCCGTGAAGTTTGAGGCGAAGGAAGACGGCGCCATTGCCTACATCCGGTTACTTCGATTCGAGCCTGACACGACGACGGACCTCGACCTCGCCCTGGGAACGTTTGACCTGGCCAACATCACCGGCTTGATCCTCGATTTGCGCAATAACGCCGGCGGGCTGATGTCGGAAGCCATTTCGGTGGCCAACCGGTTCGTGGATAGTGGCGTCGTTCTGATCATCGAAGACCGACAGAGCGGGCAGAAGAAGTACTATGCCCGTGGTAATCAAATCCGCAATTTCCCGGTCGCTATCCTCATCAACCGGGGCACAGCAAGTGCTTCGGAGATCGCGGCCGGCGCCATTCGCGACAACAACATGGGCATCCTGATCGGGGAGCAATCGTTCGGCAAGGGCGTGTTCCAGGTCCTGATCGACTTCCCAGACGGCTCCGCACTTAAGATCACGGCCGGCGAATACTTCACCCCCAACGGCACTGTGGTCCACGGGGTGGGACTCCCTCCAGACATCCTGGTGGAGGATGAGCAGGATCCTATCGACATCGCCATTCAGTGGATCTACGATCACGCCGGCATCGAAATGCCGATCGACATCGCCGCATCGGCAACGCCATAACGCCATGAGATTCGCTGTGCTCGGAGCCGGCGGATGGGGAACGGCGATCGCTCGTCTGCTGGCAAACCATGGTCACGAAACGGTGCTCTGGGCTCGCGACCCCGATCGAGCAGCCATCATCGCCCGGGAACGTTGCAATGCCAAGTATTTGCCTGGAGTTATGCTCCCCGAGACGCTTGCCGTCACGGCGGATCTTCCCGCCGCCGTTGGCTCCGACGTACTGGTGCTCGGGGTTCCCTCGATCGGGATGCCCGGCCTGCTCGCCCGGATCGTCGATAGTGGATCTTCACCTCGAATCGCCATCAACCTGGCCAAGGGCATGGACCGCGCCACCCATCGGACCATGTCCGAGCTGATCTCGGACTCGTTTCCCAACGCGAACGTGTTTACGCTGTCCGGTCCCAGCCACGCCGAAGAAGTGGGCCGCGACGTTCCCACAGCCGTTGTTCTGGCTGGTACTGACCTCGATTTGGGACGGACCTTGCAGCACGAGATTGTCACCTCGAGATTTCGCGTGTATTTGTCCGAAGACATTCGTGGAGTGGAAACCTGTTCCACGATCAAGAACGTCATTGCTCTGGCCACTGGGATTTCTGACGGCTTGGGATACGGAGACA
>DAOVHV010000199.1 GCA_030671645.1 bacterium
GGTGTGATGCGCGGTGAGAGGATCAAGCGGGCGAAGAAGATCCTCGGGGAGTTAGGGATTGACCAGTATGCCGATCAGTACCCCAATCGGATCTCGGGGGGAGAGCAGCAACGTGTCGCCGTCGCTCGCGCCGTCGTCGGGCAACCATCCATCGTGCTTGCTGATGAACCCACGGCCAACCTCGATACCGCAACGAGCCTGGAACTCATTGCCCTGATGCGACGACTCAATGCGGAGAAGGAAGCAACGTTCTTCTTCGCCACCCATGACAACCGGTTGCTCGATCGCGTCAACCGGCTGATTACGTTGGTCGATGGACGGGTTGCAAACGACGAAGTCCGATCTCTGCAGTAGGCGGTTGAGACAAAGCTGACGGGATGAAGAACTACAGTCCGGCTGCTCTCTTGAGCGCTTCCACGTGTTCATAGGGTAGCCGGATTACTCCCAGGCTCTCTTTGGCGCCAGGACCATGGTCGTCCGATCCACCCGTGACCAAGAAGCCGCGCTCTTCCGCCCTGGTAGCAAGTACTCGTGGGTCGATGGTCAGGTTTCTGGCCAAAGGGTCGTAGGGATAGACGGTTTCTAGGCCAGCGACTCCTTCTGCAGCCAACTCATCCAGGAATGTGTCCCAATCAGGAATTTCCATCAGGCAGGGATGGGCGACGGATACTGCTCCGCCTGCTTCTTTGAGGATGCGAACGGCATCGCGGTAGTCGGGCTTGTCAATGGCGTAATAGCAGGGGCAGCCCTTTCCAATGAGTGTGGCGAACGCTTCTTGAAAGCTGTCGACCGCACCTTTCTCCATCAGGACCCGAGCGAGGTGCGGCCTCCCCACGTTGCCACCGCCAGCCACTACACGAACCTCGGCGTAGTCGATGCCGATGCCCAAATGCTCACGACAGAGCTCTACCATTCGCATCATTCGCTCATCGCGAGACGCTGACAGTGGTCCCAAAAGCTCGACCAATCCCGGATGTGTCGGATCAACGAAATACCCGAGCAGCTCACCCTCGACGTTTCCGAACATTGCCTTGACTTCCACGCCGGTAATGACTTCCAGGCCCAGCATCGACGTAAGGCGAAACGTCAGTTCGGGAGAGATGATGTCATGATCGGTAACGGCGATACCGTGAAGGGCGGTGGCCGTGGCACGGCGAACGAGAGCTTCGACGGTCTGCGTTCCGTCCGAGGCAATCGTGTGAAGGTGAAGGTCGGCGTATCCCTTGGTCATGATGTGGATTCTAGCCGAAGGCGCCTTCAGCCGCTTGTACGACGTGTTCCATCAGTTAGTGTTGTAATCAGAGGGCCGCCGTCGGGTAGCGAGTTCAACTCTCCGGCCACGACGAACTCAGCAGAGTTCGCCTCGGCAGAGTTCGCGTCGTCAAGAAGACGCGGGCTCACGATGTTCTTTCCAGATCCGATCCAATATTCCGTTGATGAATTTCCGCGCTTGTTCGGTGCCGAACTTCTTTGCCAGCTCTACCGCTTGGTCGAGGGCGACTTCGGGAGGGACATCGTCGAAGTAGAGTAATTCGTACACGCCGATTCGTAAGATATTGCGATCCAATAGGGCCAAGCGCTCGAACTTCCAGCCAACGGTCTTTTCGCCGAGCATATGGTCTATCTCCGGTTGGCGATCGCGAATGCCGTTGAAAACTGTCTCGATGTACTCGCGCTGATCTGCAGGATCGGTGTCCTCGAACACTTCGTCCAATGTTGCGGGGATGAATTCGCAACGATAGAGGGCGGATAGCAAGAGCTCACGCGCTTCGCGTCGCTGCATTAGGAGCGCAACAGGCGGTCGACTAACTCTTTCAGGCGACGCTTCACGTGTTCGCGCGAATCAAGCCAAGCGCCGACAAGGAATCCCAGCAGGATGAATCCCAGCAGGATGAGAAACGCCTGCCAGCCGATGAACACGAACAGCAATCCGGCGATAAGGCCGGCGGCAAGTCCGATCAGTTTTCCGTTAAGAGTCAGTCTCATCGCGGGACGTCTCCTTGGTTCCTGATTCGTTCGTGCGGATGCTGCGCACAAGCACGGTTACATCACTCACATCCAC